>CAMWLH010000057.1 GCA_947175045.1 uncultured Clostridia bacterium
GAAAAAGCCTTTGAGCGCCTTGTGGGAACTATCCGCAGCGGCATGACCGAAAAGCAGGTGAGCGCTCTCCTGGAGTATTATATGATGGACTGCGGAGCTGACGGGATATCCTTTGATACCATTGCCGCTTCGGGAATAAATTCCTCCGTTCCACATGCCGTTCCCACGGATAAGGAGCTTAAGGAGGGTGAGTTCCTGACGCTGGACTTCGGGGCGCTTTACGACGGGTATCACTCCGATATGACGAGAACTCTCGCGGTAGGCAACGTTTCCGAGCAGATGGAGGAGGTCTACAACGCGGTTTACAGCGCGAATATCGATGCTATGCAGGCAGTGCGCGCGGGCGTGGGCTGCAAGGTGGCGGACAGCGTGGCACGCAGCACCCTCAATGCATGGAGCGGACTGGATAAGTACTTCAATCATGGTCTGGGTCACGGCGTGGGGCTTGAGATACATGAGGAGCCGCGGCTTTCCAAGAGCAGCGGGTCAACGCTCCGCGCGGGCATGGTGGTGACTGTTGAGCCGGGAGCTTACATCAGCGGAAAGTACGGCGTTCGCATTGAGGATATGGTGGTCGTGACGGATAGCGGCTGTGATAATCTGGCAAATGTCACAAAAAACCTTATTCACATATGAATAATGCAATTCTTTTCAGCTTTTTTCAACTTTTTTATAAAAAGGGCTTGAAAAAATCCGCGATATAGGTTAAAATATAAAAGTATGGTGTCGGAGCACACGCTCTGACATATGACAGGAAAAATAAATTGGAGGCATATTATGATCACAGCAGGAGATTTCAGAAACGGCGTAACCTTTGAGGAAGACGGCAACGTAATGCAGATCATCGAGTTCCAGCACGTTAAGCCCGGTAAAGGCGCGGCGTTCGTAAGGACTAAGGTGAGAAACGTAATTACCGGCTCGGTGGTTGAAAAGACCTACAACCCTTCCGCGAAATTCCCTACCGCTTTTGTGGAGAGAAAGGATATGGAGTACACATACAGCGACGGAGAGTTGTACCATTTTATGGATCCCGAGAGCTACGAGGACGTTCCTGTAAACGCCTCCGATCTTGGTGATAATTTTAAGTTTGTCAAGGAGAATATGATCTGCAAGGTGCTGTCCTATAAGGGCAAGGTTTTCGGCGTGGAGCCTCCCAACTTTGTAGAGCTTGAGATCACCCAGACAGATCCCGGCTTCGCGGGAAATACGGCTACAAACACGACTAAGCCTGCAACTCTCGAAACGGGCGCGGAGATTCGTGTGCCTCTGTTTATCAATGAGGGCGAGGTTATCCGTATTGACACAAGAACCGGCGAGTATATGGAGCGCGTAAAGTAATTTGCGCGCCGCACATCGGGCAGAAAGGAAGTATATATGACTATCGGCGAAAAGGTATCTTATATAAAGGGTCTTGCGGAGGGACTTAAGGTCGACGATTCCACAAACGAGGGCAAAATTCTCGGAGCGATCCTTGACGTTCTCGGCGATATTTCGGCGGAACTTGACAATGTGGACGAGCACTTTGCGGAGATCGACGAGGAGCTGGACGACGTTGCGGAGGTAATGACGGATATTGAGGAGAGCGTAGCCGACCTTGAGGACGAGGTTTTCGACTATGAGGACGAGGACGACGTGGACGATTTCGACGAGCTTGACGAGATGTATGAAACCACCTGCCCCAACTGCGAGAATACCATTAGGTTTGATTACGAGCAGGCGGCTCTCGGCGGTATGGATTGTCCCAACTGCGGTCAGCACCTTGAATTTGAGCTTGAGGACGATGATGAATAACCTGTCCTCAACAAAATAGGATATTTCCGCGTCCTATCGGGCGCGGTTTTCCAATAAGGAGCATAATTATGAGCTGGAAAGATAATCTGATAAAAATACAGCCCTACACGGCGGGGGAGCAGCCGAACAAGACGGATTTCATAAAGCTGAACGCCAATGAAAATCCCTACCCGCCCTCTCCGCGGGTGCTAAAGGCGATAAGGGAGTTCAACGGGGAGAGCCTGAAGAAATACCCCAACGCGGACGCGGCTCCGTTGGCGGCGGCGTTGGCGAAGCGCTTCGGGCTGGAGCGTGAGAACGTGTTTGTGGGAAACGGCTCCGACGACGTTCTGGCGCTTTGCTTCCGCGCGTTTTTCAACTCGGGCAAGCCGGTGCTCTACCCCGATATTACATATTCGTTCTATCCCGTGTGGTGCGAGATGCTGAGGATACCCTATGAGACCGTTCCCGTTGACGGGAGCTTCAATATCGACTCCGCTGATTATCGCCGTCCAAACGGCGGCGTAGTCATCGCGAATCCGAACGCGCCTACCTCCATAGGCAGGGAGCTTGACTTTATCCGCGATATTCTCCATCACAACCGCGAGAGCGTGGTGATAGTTGATGAGGCCTATGTGGATTTCGGCGGGACGAGCGCTATTCCGCTGCTTAAGGAGTACGAGAACCTGGTAATAACGCAGACCTTCTCAAAGAGCCGATCTATGGCGGGAATGAGGATAGGCTGCGCGTTGGGGAACAAGGAGATCATTTCCGCGCTTTTCGCCGCAAAGGACAGCTACAATTCCTACCCGATGGACAGCGTGGCGATAGCCGCGGGAGTGGCTTCGGTGGAGGACGAGGAGTATTTCGCGCAGACCGTCTCGCGGGTAATAGCCTCGCGGGAGCGGCTCTCCGAGGAGCTTCGCGCATTGGGCTTTGAGCTGCCCGACAGCTCGGCGAATTTCGTTTTCGCGGAGCACCCGAAGCGCTCCGCAAGGGAGATATGCGAGTATCTTAAAACAAGGGATATTTATGTACGGTACTTCTCAAAGCCGAGGATAGACAACCGCCTGCGCATAACTGTGGGCACGGAGCAGGAGATCGACGCTCTGTTGGGGGCGCTGAACAATTTTTTATAATTATTTTTGTCGGATAGACATTCACGATATGTCATATTTCTTTTGCATCACTTTATAATTATCTTAGGGGAGTAAAAAGTCCCAAACGATTCTATTAAACTTTTCGGTAAATTTAAGGAGAAAAAATTATGAAACACATCAGAGCTATTTTTGCCGCCGCTTTGGCGCTGTCTTTATGCGGCTGCGCACAGTCAACAAGCGAATCAGCACAGAATGAACACGGTACCCTTGAAGCTGTGCGGCTGTCCGATGAACAGTCGGAGCCGGAGATCGTCCGTCCCTCTCTTGAGGACAGCATAGTTGCTTCAGTGTCCATCGCTGAGGAGACCGACGATACACGGCTTGCGGTGGATTTTATTTATGATTTTTACGATACCCTTGCTTTCCATGACGAAAGCGCTCTTGATCTCGACAAATATTTCGACGACGGCGAGCTGAAAGAGCAAATGGCGGAATGCAAAAAATCTTTGCTGAATAAAACGACGTTTTACGAAAAGGAAAATTTCGCGATAGATTACGCGGCGGCAGTTTCCGACAAGACGATGGACGGAGTACATCATATAACCGTGGCGTATGCCTATCAATACCGTCAGCCGTCGGGATTGCAGACCGGGGAGAATTGGTCGGGCAGCGAAATGGGCGCGCCTTTCGCGATAAGGGACGGGAAAATCGTTAATCTGGCGGTGGACGAATTTTTTGCTCCGCTCCCGTCCGATGAGAACATTCCCGAGGTGCAGGTCGTCACCTCGCATATAACGGCAGTCCGGAACAACACCTTTGAGCTTGACGGAGTTACCTATGCGCCCGATACCGATAGGTGCGATATCGTTATAGAGGACGGAGGATTTATAAAGCTGCTCACCCCCGGGGGTCCGGCGGAGCCCGCCGATTATGAGGGAGAGCCTAACCAAGCCGTTGAGGCGGTAAAGGAAATTTTCACGCTGGAAAAGCTCGGCAATACGGGACGTATCGAGGCGGACGGCGTGACCTATGACGACGCTTTGCTGTACCGTTTCGGTGAAAAGCTGCTGCTTGTTGGAGATACCACACCGCCGACTGGTTTTGATAACGGTCTTGTGAGCTATCATACCGCGCTGATCTTTGCTCCTGTGCCATATAAACCGTTCGACGGCAAGGATATTTCGCGGATAAATATCCATTGTATGTTTGATAAGTACGACCCCGTGGAGCTTTCGGCGGAGGATACGGAAACGCTCTCGGAAATGCTCGGACGGGTGGAGCTCGTTGGTGAGAAAATGGACGCGCCAAAGCTGATACCGTACAGCGGAAACTCCCCCGCGAGATTTACGGTTTTTTTTGAGGACGGAGAAAAGGTGGGCTTTGCCGCGGAAAGCGGCATAGGCTATCCCGATGGGACGGACGGCGGGGCTTACATATTAAATGGCGATTATTACGCGGTCGACAGGGAGACCGCAAGCGAGATAACCCGTTTCTATCACGACGTTCTGCTTGATAAGTATATACCGGAATATCGCGCGTCTTATGTGTCCGACCCGCGCGATTTGGAAAGCGCCGACAGCATGGAAACGGACAACGCGTTTATGCCGTTTGTGAAAACGAGCGCGGCGGAATATACATATATTGAGCTCGCGCTTAAAGGAATTGACGCGATGAACCGGGACGGCACGCCGAGAGAGCCCGCGCGGCTGTCTGACGAGGACGCGGAGGCGCTGTTTGAGCTGCTGAGGCAGATAAGTATTGACGCGCCCCCGATAAACGGGCATACATGGGAGATCGCTCCCGACGGAGGTTATGGAACAACACTTAATGTGTGCCGCAGGCTCAGCGATTATGACGATTATGTGAATACGGTTACGGTAATCATCTACATGGGGCGGGTATATCTCAATTCCATGGCTTTTCCGATAGACGTTGAGCTGTCCTCGCAGATCAGCGAACTCTATAATGAGCTGTATATAAAGTATTACCCCGACCTTGCCGCAACATGGGACACCATGATAACCGAATAATAGAAATAAACAAGTTATCCCCCGCGGCATAAGCGGGGGATATATTTATGCAAAATCAATAAATATCCGCTAATTAACCACAATGTATAGAGGAAAAATCGCCAAAATAATTCCGTGAAAGGCAAAAAAGCAAAAAAGCTATTGACATCGGAGGGAAAATGTAGTATTATATACATTGGTTAGCAAGGGCTAACTTAATTTAACGGCTATATGTTAGATTAAGCTAACTAAAAGATAATGGCTGACTGCACAAGAAATTTTTTTGAAATCGGGAGGGCGTAATGATGCCGCTTACAATGGCAGGTACGGGGGAAGAGCTGATGATAAGAAAAGTCGGCGGGAGCCCCGAAACGCGCAAGTTTCTGGAGAGTCTGGGATTTGTCACGGGCGGTACGGTGACTATCGTCAATGAGATCGGCGGGAACGTTATAGTTAATGTAAAGGAGTCACGCGTGGCTGTTTCAAGGGAAATGGCTATGAAAATTATGGTTTAGACCGAATGCTATGTTTGCGGAAGCAGTGTAGTTTGAGCAGAAAAGCAACGCAGCAGAGAGCAACGCAAGGCTCACGCAGAAAAGAGACGCTTGAAAAGAGCGACAAAAAGCTCGCGCATCAAAGTTTTTCGCAAGCGCGCGTGAAAGCGCAACGAAACGCAGCAAAGTGCAGTGGAGTGTGGGTGCTTTAACGCGCAGGTTTGACTTGCAAGCCTTCGCGGCGCGAAAAATTTATTTAAATAGGAGGTATTATATGGCTACATTAAAGGACGCTAAGATCGGGCAGACCGTCACGGTGAAGAAGCTGACGGGCGAGGGCGCGGTCAAGCGCAGGATCATGGATATGGGTATCACAAAGGGCACCGATATATATATTCGCAAGGTGGCTCCGCTGGGAGACCCGATAGAGGTCACGGTTCGCGGCTACGAGCTGTCGCTCCGCAAGGCGGACGCTGAAATGGTGGAGGTATGACAGGTCCGCGGCGGAAATTTTAACAGTATAATACGCTTAAGTTAGATCTAGCTAACATAATGGGTTAGAAAAAGCTAACCCACAGAAAGGAGAAAGGCAATGGATATCAGAATCGCCCTGGCGGGTAATCCGAATTGCGGTAAAACAACGCTGTTCAACGCGCTGACGGGCTCAAATCAGTTCGTAGGCAACTGGCCCGGTGTAACGGTGGAGAAAAAGGAGGGTAAATTCAAGGCGGACAAGGGAGTTATTATTACCGACCTGCCGGGAATTTACTCGCTGTCCCCCTACACTCTTGAGGAGGTCGTGGCGAGAAATTACCTTATAGGAGAGCGCCCCGACGCGATACTCAACATAATTGACGGTACCAACCTGGAGAGAAACCTTTATCTCACGACTCAGCTTGTGGAGCTTGGCATTCCCGTGGTCGTGGCTGTCAATATGATGGACGTAGTGAAAAAGAATGGGGATAAGATAAACACGGAGCAGCTCGCAAAGGAGCTTGGCTGCACGGTCTGCGAGATATCCGCACTTAAGGGCGAGGGTATAATCGAAGCGGCAAATAAGGCGGCGTCAGCGGCGAGAGCGGGCGTAAAGACAGTGCCCAACCACAGCTTCTGCGGCTGTGTGGAGCACGCGGTGGCTCATATCGAGGAGGCGGTACTGCACGATCTGCCCGAGGAGCAGCAAAGGTGGTATGCTATCAAGGTATTTGAGCGGGACGAAAAGGTGCTGGAAATGCTGAATCTCCCCAAGGAGAAGCTGGAGCATATCGAGCAGGATATCGCGGCGGCGGAAAAGGAGATGGACGACGACTCCGAGAGCATTATCACCAACGAGCGCTATCTGTACATAGGGTCTATCATCAGGGACTGCTACAAAAAGAAAAACAAGGGCGGTCTGACAACCTCGGACAAGATAGATAAGGTAGTTACCAACCGCTGGGCGGCGCTGCCGATTTTTGCAGTGGTAATGTTCGTGGTGTATTATATTTCGGTAACGACGGTCGGAACGCTGCTCACAGACTGGACGAACGACGGACTTTTCGGCGACGGCTGGCATCTGTTCGGCATAGGCACTACGGAATACGATGACGCGTGCAACGAGTACGCGGAGCAGAACATCTGGTCGGAGAGCGTTATATCCGCGGTTCAGGGCGCCGTTGAGGCGGAGGCTATCGGCGCGGAGGATATCCTCGGCGCTATCGAGGACGGAGATTATGCGGGGTTTGAGGAGGCTTACGGCTCCTATGGAGCTTCGATAGCCGAGGCGGGCTTCGATATTGCGGAGCTTGTCGACGAGCCTATGGAGCAGCTCGGTGAGGAAATAGACAGCGCGGAGTACGGCGTATGGGTGCCGGGTATCCCCGTGCTGATTGAAAGCGGGCTGGACGCGGTGAACTGCGTTGACTGGCTCAAGAGCCTTATCCTCGACGGTATCGTAGGCGGTGTTGGCGCGGTTCTGGGCTTTGTGCCCCAGATGCTTGTGCTGTTCATATTCCTGGCTTTCCTGGAGAGCTGCGGATATATGGCGAGAATCGCCTTTGTTATGGACAGGATATTCCGTAAATTCGGGCTTTCGGGCAAGTCCTTTATACCTATGCTTATAGGAACGGGCTGCGGAGTTCCGGGTATCATGGCTTCGCGCACCATCGAGAACGAGCGCGACCGCCGTATGACCATCATGACCACGACATTTATTCCCTGCGGCGCAAAAATGCCCATAATCGCGCTTATCGCTTCGGCGCTGTTCGGCGGGGCATGGTGGGTAGCTCCCACGGCGTATTTTATCGGAGTGGCGGCGATTATTCTGTCGGGTATTATGCTGAAAAAGACAAAAATGTTCGCGGGCGACCCCGCTCCCTTCGTTATGGAGCTTCCCGCGTACCACCTGCCGACGGTGAGCAATGTGCTCCGTTCTATGTGGGAGCGCGGCTGGTCTTTTATTAAAAAGGCGGGAACCATCATACTGCTGTCCTCGGTAATTATCTGGGCAGGCTCGGTATTTGGCAGCATTGACGGCAGCTTCGGCTTCAGCACGGAAATGGAGCTTTCCGACAGCGTGCTGGGCATGATAGGCAGCGCTATCTGCTGGATATTCGCTCCCCTCGGTTTCGGAGAGCCTACCGCCGCGGTGGCTACCATTATGGGTCTTGTGGCTAAGGAGGAAGTTGTCGGAGTATTCGGAGTTCTGGACTTTGTGGCGATGACTCAGCTTGCGGGTTATTCTTTCCTGGTGTTCAATCTGCTGTGCGCTCCCTGCTTCGCGGCTATCGGAGCTATCAGGCGCGAAATGAACTCCGCTAAGTGGACGTGGTTCGCCATAGGTTATCAGTGCGGGTTCGCCTACGCGGCGTCGCTGATAATTTATCAGCTTGGCTCGCTGTTTACGGGAAATGTGAACGTTATAGGGCTTATAGCGGCTTTGCTGGTGCTTGGGTTTATGGTATTTATGCTGTGCAGGCGCTATAAGGAGAGCACTAAGCTCACGCAGAAAGTAAAAGTATAGCAACAAAACAAACGCGTAATAATTTTGCAATTCTTTTAAATCATTCAACTCTCGTCTGCCTATATAAGCAGCTTCTTGCCAGCAAGGCTAAAAAGCATACTGCTCAGATCAACATTTCAGGAGGTTAATTATGCTTGATTTCTTGGCTCAGAATTACGGCTCGATAATTGTGGGGACGGCGTTGATAGCGATTCTGGCACTTGCCGCGGTCAAAATGGTAAGGGATAAGCGCTCGGGTAAAGGCGGCTGCGGCGGCAACTGCGCGGAGTGTCACGGCTGTGCGCATTCCTCTAAAGGCGCGAATGATCGCTCGCGGTAAGGAGGAGCTATGCCCGCTACAATTATTATCATTGCGGTGATTGCCGTCGTATGCGTTTTTGCGGTGAGAAGTATCATAGTCAAGGCTAACCGCGGCTGCTGCGGCGGAGCCTCGGATAAGACGGAGCGTGTCAAAAAGAGCGCGGAGGGCTGCTCGTACCGTTATATTATCAAGGTGGGCGGTATGAGCTGTGAGAAATGCGCGGCGCGTATTGAGACCGCATTCAACCGTTGCCAGGGTTTTTCCGCAAGCGTTGATCTTGCGGGCGGGATCGCGGAGGTGAGCACCGTACAGCCTGTTTCCGAGCTTATATTGCGGAAGACTATATGCGATTTGGGTTATTCCGCGGGTGAGATAAAAATGAGCGAAAATTCTGCGTAAAAAAGCAGCAAAACCGCACGGTTGACGCATTTGACGTCCCCGAAAGCCGGATTGGCTTTCGGGGACGATTTTGCTTTAAACGGCGCGGTCATCGCGTCTGAGGATACTGTGTGTAAAACAAATTTATGAAAACACGGCTGAAAAATACCCTTAAACCCGTATGGTTGACGCAAAAATCGGCATTTTAAAATGCCGATTTTTTTATCCGGCCGTTAAATTTGCCTGTCAAGGCGCACCGTTAAGCGATTTGTGCCGATTCTGCCCCGATAAGTCGGCGCCAAATATCGCTGCATATCAATTTTCATATAAATATCAGAATATTTTTATAAATCGCCTTGCAAAAATCTCCAAAATATGCTATAATG
>CAMWLH010000058.1 GCA_947175045.1 uncultured Clostridia bacterium
CAAGCTGCCCGCGCTCAAAGCAGTATACCCTTATGCCGCGCGAAGTAAATTCAAAGTTCTCGCGCATATCCGTATGTTTGAGTTCAAAAACTCCGTTCAGCAGCCGGCGGTATTTTTCGGAATATATCGAGGTCTTTTTTAACAGCTTCTCGGTTTTGTGTATTATTTTTTTCGCGTTCACGGAAGTTCTCCCTTACGGATTTTCCCGCGGATATCCGACGGATACTTCGCGAGGTGCGGCGCGTATTTTTGGTAAAGAGCGGCTTCACTGTCTATCGCTGCCAAAAATTCATTTACATCTATTATCTCAAAGATTTTTTCGCCCGCGCCGATGCCCTCTATGATATGCTCTTTATAATAAAATTTATTGTCAGCGGTAATGCCGTATTCCCGCGTTTCAAGCGGTCCGAAGCAGAGCTGCCTTATTATGGGTCGTTTTCCCTCGGAGTCGGGGATAAGCTCCCCGAAAATGATATGCTGCCACCCGCCGATCCAAAAGTACTCCACACGGATCCCCCTATTAAACCGTTTTCCAGAGCAGCTTTGTGCCCGCAAAGACGGGCTTGATCTCCCCCTTTTCGTACAGCCACGATAGGTAGGAGCGCGTTGTGAAGCCCACAAGGGCGTACTGGGTCAGATAGAGCTTTATCCCGAATTCGGCAAAAAGCCGCTCCAGAAGCTCGTCTATGGTCAGACCGTCAGTGCAGAGCCGCTTTATCGCTGCGGCGACCTCGCGGATATTTTCGGCGTTTATCCGCGCAAGCTCGGAGATATCCTCAGTCGGAGGGCAATGGGCGGGGATAAACAGCCGCCCCTCCAGCTCCGTCAGCTTTTGCAGCGCGTTGAGTTGTCCCGCGATATCGTACAGAAAGGGTATTTTGTACTTGGAGAGCGTTTCGGCGCTCACCACGCTGTCCGCGATAAACCACACGCCGTCGCGTGTCTTTAGGGCTATCTGCTCAAAATCATGACCGTCGATATGGGTATACTCCAGACCCGCGGGCAGAACGTCGGGGGAGAGCTCCTCGCAGTCGCAGGGCTGGGACATTATGTATTTTGAGTGCAGGTCTTTCATGGCGAACCCGCCGTAGAGGTAGGTGGGCTCGAGGTAGGAATATTTGATGATCGCAGCGCCCACTCCCGCGGCGTATATTTTGCAGCTCGTCCTCTGCCGCAGCAGAGCGCAGCCGCCGGCGTGGTCGGCGTGGGAGTGTGTGCAGATGACCGCCTCAAGCGTCCACCCGCGCGATTCTATGTGCTTAAGAGCTTTTTTTGCCGCGTCTTTATCGCTGCCTCCGTCGATAAGAAATGCTTTGTTTTTGTCAACAAAAAATCCGACGTTTGCGGGTGAGTCCATATAAAAGGTGCTCTCACCGACTTGATTAAGGTCGTACATATTATCAGTCCTTTTTAATTTGGTGATTATCAGTATAGCATTTTGCGCAGAATTTGTCAAGTCGGGAGCGGTATTGAAGGAGTTTTGAGAAAATTCCGCGCGGTACTTGACAAAGAAACGGTGATAGTGTAAAATATGGGTATAGTTGACGCCCGATATATGAGCGTTTCGGGAGCGCGCCGCTTGCAAAGGCTTCCCAGAGCCATAAGACGGTTTATGAGATCACGCAGCGTATACGCTAGGCTTATGCACGGTGCGGTAAAATTTTTTTAATTTAAGGAGAACAAAGACATGAAAAAAATTATTATGTTGTTGTTAACGGCAGGTATGCTGGCAATGGTGGGCTGCACGGACGGAACAAGCTCCGACAGCGGCTCCGGAAGCTCTTCGGGATCGGATATCTCCGCTTCCGACAACTCGGGTGAGGACTCGCGGGGAGGCTCCGACGGCACCGTGACCTCGGAGAGCACAGCGCCCGAGCAGAGCGCTCCCGCGGAGGACATAGACTACTCCTCGCTGACCGAGGAGGAAATATACGACCTTATGGTGCAGCGTTCCCTTATGACAACAGGTGATATGACCCGTATGGCCAACGTGCTCAAAAAGGCTGAAAATGGCGAGGAGATAACCGTGTCCTATATTGGCGGCTCTATCACCGAGGGTCTTACGGTAGCCCCCGAGCACCCCGAGCTTTGCTGGGCTAATCTTTCCTATGAGTGGCTGTGCGGGCAATACCCCGATACTAAAATAAACTATGTGAACGCGGGATTGAGCGGCACGCCCTCTATTCTCGGCAACGTGCGCCTGGAGCGCGATATTCTCGCCTATGAGCCCGATATCGTGTTTGTTGAGTTCGCGGTGAACGACGGAAACGCGGCGGAATACCAGAACAGCTATGAGAGCCTTGTCCGCACGCTTCTTACGCAGGATAAGGATATAGCGGTGGTTCTGCTGTTTACGGTTATAGAGAACGGTCACACCTGCCAGCCCTTTATGAGCGAGATAGGCTATAACTACGGTCTGCCCATGATAAGCGAGCCCGATTCCCTCGGGGTGGAGTTCGCCGAGGGACGCATGACCTGGCAGGACTACTCCGACGACCAGAGCCACCCCAATCAGCGCGGTCATGAGATTGTGCGCGACTTTGTGGCAAATTACTTTGAGGCGGTAATGGAAAACGTTGATGATAATGTGGGAGAAGTGAGCAAGGAGCTCCCCGCGCCCGTATACTCCGACAGATATATGAATATGAAGTTTATCGACAGCGCGAGCATGGATGGCGTGGAGCTTTCCAACTTCACCGAGGACGACGCTCACACCGCTTTCCACAACGGCTGGATGTACAGGGACGAGATAGGCGGTTCGATGAAATTCACGCTGAATTGCAGAGCTCTCCGCATGGTGTTCAAGGCTAACAACAGCAAGGTCTACGCAGACGCGGATATATACATCGACGGTGAATTTGTATGCACCGTTACCTCCAACCGTACCGACGGCTGGGGCAACCCCGAGACCGCTATGATCCTCGACAAGGACGAGGCAGCGGAGCATACCGTTGAGATAAGGATACCCGAGGGCGAAAAATGCTACTTCGGGGTGCTGGGCTTCGGCTACTGCGATTAAGGAGAAGGTATGAGGGTAATGCTGACCTCCTGCGGTCTGGAAACAGAGGGAATAAAAAATAAATTCACGGGCTGGCTCGGAAATGAGGTCAGCGGTATCAAGGCGCTTTTTATCCCGACCGCCGCAAACTCTCCCGACGCTGTTCGGGTTCTGCCAAAATGTCTCAATGACCTTTTGAAATGCGGTATAAGCAGTGACAACATAACGGTTTATGATCTTCATAAGCCCATGTCCGCGGAGGAACTGTGCAAGTACGACGTTGTTTACCTCTGCGGCGGAAGTCCCGAATATCTTCTCGGCAGAATTAACGAGGCGGGGTTTGGCTCTTTACTGAAGTCATTTACAGAACAAAACGGTATCGTTATAGGCGTTAGTGCGGGAAGCATTGTTTTTGCGGGCAATATGCCCGATAATCTGGGACTGGTGAAATGCACACTGGACGTTCACTGCGGTAAAGACGATTGCGAGGACTGCGGAGCGGCGAATATGTCAAAGGACAGAATACGGCTTGGTAATGAGCAGGCGCTTATTTTTGAGTGCGAAAACGCTGAAAACGCATATATAATTGATTAAAGCCGCGAGAGCGGGCAAGGAGATCATAATGAAAATAAATACCGAAACGACCTATCTCGGCATTGAGTTCGGCTCTACGCGTATAAAGGCAGTGCTGATAGACGACGGCTTCTCGGTGCTGGCGAGCGGGGCTTACGGCTGGGAGAACAGGCTTGAAAACGGCTGCTGGACATATTCTCTTGATGATATAAAAAAGGGCTTGCAGGGCGCTTACGCAGAGCTCGCACGCGAGGTAAAGGAGAAATACGGCGAGACGCTTGTCACGGTGGGCGCGATAGGGATATCCGCGATGATGCACGGCTATATGCCGTTCAACGATCGGGGGGAGCTGCTCGTGCCGTTCCGCACATGGCGCAACTCCACCACGGGCAGGGCGGCGGAGAAGCTCACGGAGCAGTTCCGCGTAAAAATTCCGCAGCGCTGGAGCATAGCGCATTTATACCAAGCAATGCTGGACGCTGAGCCGCACGTCAAGGATATAAGCTATATAACCACGCTGGCGGTCTATGTGCATTATATGCTGACCGGAACGCGCGCCGCGGGCATGGGCGAGGCTTCGGGAATGTTCCCGCTGAACGGCGAGGGGCAGTATGACGAGGAGATGCTCGTCAAATTCGCGGACAAGACAAGGGAACTGGGTTATTCCTTTGATATAAGAGAGGTTCTGCCCGAGGTAAGGGCGGCAGGAGATAGCTGCGGGCGGCTCACCGAGGAGGGAGCGCGGCTGCTCGACCCGAGCGGGAATTTAAAGACCGGCATACCGTTCTGTCCGCCCGAGGGCGACGCGGGAACGGGCATGACCGCTACGAACAGCGTTTTGCCGAGAACGGGCAACGTTTCCGCGGGAACCAGCATTTTTTCAATGCTGGTGCTGGAGCGGGAGCTTGACGGTATTTATGAGGATATAGACTGTGTGGTAACTCCCGACGGCAGACCCGTCGCGATGGTTCACTGCAACAACTGCTGCTCGGAGTTGGACGCGTGGGTGAGCTTGTTCGGTGAGTTCGCGGCGCTGGCGGGAAAGGAAATGCCCGCGGGGGAGCTGTACGAGCTGCTGTACACCAACGCCATGAAAGGCGATACAGACTGCGGCGGGGTGCTCGCCTACAACTTTCTTTCGGGAGAGCCTACCCTAAATCTGAACGAGGGCAGACCGATGTATTTCCGCGCGCCCGACAGCCGCTTCGGTTTGGCGAATTTTATCCGTGCGGAGCTGTATTCCGCTTTCGGGCTGCTTAAAATAGGAATGGATATACTGTTTAATCAGGGAGCCGAGGCGGACAGGTTCACGGGGCACGGCGGTCTGTTCAAGGTCAGGGGAGTCGCGCAGCAGCTTCTGGCGGACGCGCTGAATACCTCCGTTGCGGTCACTGAGACCGCGGGAGAGGGCGGTGCCTGGGGAATGGCTCTGCTGGCGGCTTATATGCGGCTCGGCGGCGGCACGTGTCTGGCGGAATGGCTGGAGAAGAATGTGTTCGCGGACGTTGAGAGCAGCGTGGCGGTTCCCGACCCCCATGGCGCGGAGGGCTTCTCGCGCTTTATGTATGGCTACCGCAAAGGTATGCGGGCGGAGTTTGCCGCCGCAGGCAGGGATTAAAGATCACTGTAAAGACCGCGCGGCAGGGGGCGCTCGCAAAGGGCAGAATAAAGCACGCGCGTCAGGCGAACGAAGTTTGCCGGTGAGGAAAATTTTATAATATTATTCGGTTCTCATAAGCATAATGGTTCGGATAAGCATTTTACAGCCGATCGCTGTGAAAAATCAACAAAATGATTTGAGATTTTTGTGCGATTTAACAGTTCTGAAAATTTTTTTGAAAAACGTGTCACATTATGGGTTTTAAAACGGTCTTATATTATAGAGAGCGTTACGTTCTCTTGTGATTGCGAGTTGTCGCATTGTTTGTTTTTGTACCATAATTTGTTCTCAGACCCGTATCTGTTCGCGGGAGCTTCCTTTGACAGGGAGCTGCCGCGCAGATCGGAGCATTGACCGTGCGGGAGACCGCGCGGTATTTTTTTGCCGTTTTTTACCATAAGGCTAAAAGAATAAAAAAACTCTTTCGGAAGAAAATATTATCACGGTGAGACGGATAAATGAATTTGTCCTGCCGCCGAATTATGTCTGCTGCGGCAGGCTTAAGAAAGGAAGATCTGATAATGGGTACAGAATTTGCAAACAAGCACATCGGATGCACTATCCGCAACTGTGAGAATCATTGCTGCTGCGAGGACTACTGCTCGCTCGACAAGATCGAAGTCGGCACACACGAGGGCAACCCCAGCATGTGCCAGTGCACGGACTGCCTTAGCTTCAAGGCTAAGCCCGGCGTTTAATGAAACGGAATGAAGGGAAGCATGAGGACAAGTCAGCGTCGTATTACGACGGTTCTATGTTTCCTTTGAAAAACGACGACGGTGAGGTTCCGCTTGCTATGATCCCCTTAGCCTCCATCGTCAACAGATTTACCAACGGCAATTAAAGCATAGCGCCGCCGTGCCTTTTTTACATTTTTTGCAGCAAAACGGCGGTATGGAATATCGGGATTCCTTATGTTTGCCATAATCGTCCTCTTAAAAAAGCTCCCTCCGATCTCTCGGGGGGAGTTAGACTATATAAAGTGCTGACGAGGAGCAAGTTTTTAAAAAGAATTTCAAAATTTACGCAGACACACTCTGTTCCGCTTTGCTATGCTCCCGGCGATGATCGGTTTGAAATCCCATGCGTTAACATTGCTCCGCAATATCTTTTAATACCCGCTTACCGCCGTATAGCCCTCCCGTTCAAGAAGCGTGAGTATATCAGGCTCGGCGTAATAGTGCATAGCCCCAGCCATCACGAACACGGTCTCGCCGCCTTTTAGGCATTCGGTTATGTATTCCGCCATATTCTCCTGGCGGTCGGTGTACATGGCTTGGTAAAACTCCGTGTATTCCTCCGACAGCTCCTCGGGGATATTTTCGGCGGAGCAAAGGCTCTCCAGCGCCGCGCCGTCAAAGTCCGACCACGCGCGGTAGAGCTCGCGAACCTGCTCCAAAGTGCCGTCGTAATCGCTGACCGCGCTCTGTACATTGTACACCTGGAGCGCCATGGGCTGGGCGGCGTTCAGTCCGTATTGAAATTCCGCGGATTCTATCTCGTATATCTGCTTGCCCTGCCGTTTGGCTAAATTAAGAAAA
Organism: uncultured Clostridia bacterium; assembly: GCA_947175045.1. Classification (GTDB taxonomy): domain Bacteria; phylum Bacillota; class Clostridia; order Oscillospirales; family Ruminococcaceae; genus CAG-115. The sequence goes on from CAMWLH010000058.1 coordinate 6,773, forward strand.
ACCGTTTCGGTGCCGTATTCGGTAGAATAGCCCGCGTCCCGCGCTGTTTTGCTTGTTATAAGGGAGCTCCATACGGTGGGGAGGTAGCTGTCATAGGCGGAATTATATATCCGCTTATCCTTGCAGAAGTCCCGTATTTCCGCATAGCTTTCCCCGAAGCATTCCTCGGCGGTAACGCCCTCGGGGCACTTCATTAGTTCCATTGCCGCGGCGAGCCGCGCACTGTCCCGCGTGAGCTTCACCGTGTCGACCTCGCAGGCGATGATATCGCTCTCCTCAAAGGCGCTCACCACGCTTTCGGGGTACTCCGCGTCAAGTCCGACGTGCATTGACCCCAGCAGGTAGACCCTGCCGCCGCTTTCCTCGTTGTATACCTCCCAGAAAGGCGGAGTTACGCTTGCCTTAGTACTTTTGCAGCCGGAGAGAAGCAGTATGCAAACCATAAATAAAAATAAACTCTTTTTCATGATCTCCTCCTTTCCGCATAAGCTGTATATAAAATGTTGATATGAGCTTTATGCTGTTAAGCTGTGTTGACGGAGGGCTGTTAATATGTGTTGACAAAAAGTTACAGCAACGCAATGTAGACGCATGGAATTTCAAAAAGGTCGAGTTTGCGGACGCAAACGAAGACCGGTTCCCGCAATCGCGCGGAGTGAACGAAGTGAACGGAGCGTGCTTGCGGGAATTTTGAAATTCTTTTAAATCATTTACTCCTCGTCAACATATCTTAACAGCATTACAGATCCTCGTCAACATATTTTAGCAGAATTACAGCTCCTCGTCAACATTTCTAAAAGCATAACAGCTTAAGTCAACACTTTATATACAGTCCGCGGGCATAGTTTGCCGAACGGCAAACTGTGCCATTTTTGAAATTCATGCGCCCACATTGTGTTGAATCAACTTTTGTCAGACCAGTCTGCCCGAAATTTCAAACGCGGGACCCTTTTGCCACAGGAATGTTGACAGAATTATTTCAAAACCCTCGCCGGGACCGCACATAAAGTCCGCGGGTCTGCCCTTGGGGAGCCCGCACCCCGCCAGCAGATTAGTGATCACTCCGCCGTGCGTTATGCAGGCCGCCCGTGTTACCTCGCGGCGCATCATATCGCTGAAAATAGTGTCAAGACCCTCGATACACCGCAGCGAGAAATCCTCAAAGCGCTCCCCCTGCGGCGGTCGGGCGTCGGCACCGCCGCGGAGCCACTCGGTGTACTCCCGCAGGTCTTTAAGCTGCGCTTGGGTCTTTCCCTCAAACTCGCCGAAATTCATCTCTCCGATCTCATCTACTATCATCAGCTTGTGCTCGGGGTAGATTATCTCCGCCGTTTCCAGGCAGCGGGCCAGCGGGCTGGAGTACACCTTTCCCACCTCGGGGTATATTTCCGCATCCGCAAGCTCCCTGATGGTTCTCGCGCCCTCGGGGCAAAGCGAAAGATCGGTCTGACCGATATACTTACCGTCAAGATTGCCCTGCGTGAGACCGTGACGGATAAGATATAAATAATAATTTTTCATGATCTGATCTCCTGTAATTTTATGTTATTTGTTTTTTGTGAGAAAGTTTTTTCACAAAACAAAAGAAATCCGCGAAAATCCCCTTATTTATGCGCTGTCGGCGAACCTCTTATGAATTATATCCTAGAAATCCGTCGATTTTTTGGTTAATATGCCGCTTTACAAATCGGAATATTCGGGCTATAATATACTAAGTTATATATTTTTTTGCCTTGACGGGGGAGCGATCCCCTGAATCTTTTGACAAAGTCGGGGCAAAGCGCATACTATAAACAGACGGGAGATATTATATGGGCAAGGAAACACAGCGCGTTATGAACAGGGATTTTCCGAGGGTCATGACGCTGCTGCGAAAGGAACGCGGGCTGAGCCAGAAGAACGCCGCCGCGGATATGGGCATTACCCAGGCGCTGCTTTCTCACTACGAAAAGGGAAAGCGCGAGTGCGGACTGGATTTTTTGGTCAGAGCAGCGGATTATTACGGCGTGTCGGTGGACTATCTTCTCGGGCGGACAAGCTCGGGGAGCGGCGTTACCATATCAGAGCAGGAGCTTCCCGAAAGCTCCGTCAGCGAGAAATACGAGGGCAGCCTTTCGGGCATGACCACGTTCCTCAGAAAAAAGCTGATAACGAACGCTTTGGAGGTTATTTTCGCGCTGCTGATGAAAACCAGAAATTCCGAGCTTTCAAAAACTGTCTGCTCCTACCTTATCTCCGCGGTCTACCGCAGCTACCGCATGGTTTACAGCGCGGGCGGCGGAAACGACGAGAACAGCTTCGCCGTGCCTGCCGGAAAGGTATCGGGTCTGACCTCCGCGCAGCTTGCTTTGGATGATATCCGAGCGGCGGCAGCAGCTAAGTCGGGCACGGAGGACGAGACTATCACCACCGCCCGTATCGAGCAGGAGTTTCCGAAGCAGTCCGCCGCGCTCTTCACCATAATCACCGAGGCGGAAAAATCACTGCGTAATCTTGAGGATATAAAGTGATCATATGCGATCCCCCTGCGTTGCGTGAGGGGGATTTTTATGCCCTCACGGTCTTGGGCGAGATGGCGGGCGCTTTTGCGGTGTCTGCGGGCGCGGACGGCTGCCCGCAGACACCGCAAAAG
>CAMWLH010000059.1 GCA_947175045.1 uncultured Clostridia bacterium
ATGCTCGACGAGAGCGTGATTGACGGAGAACTTCATACCGACGGCGGCGTGATAAAATATGTGGGCGCTGCGGGTGAAAAAAAGTCGTCTGACGGCTTTGACAGGGAGATAGACCTCAAGGGGAATCTGATAATACCGGGCTTTAAGAACGCCCATACCCATTCGGCAATGACGTTCCTGCGCTCGTTTGCTGACGATCTGCCGCTGAACGACTGGCTCTATAATCAAGTTTTCCCGCATGAGGCAAGGCTGACCGAGGAGGCGGTGTACGTTTTCACGCAGCTCGCGAATATGGAGTACCTTACGAGCGGCATAACCTCCTGCTTTGATATGTATATGAAGCTGGATTCTTATGCGAAAGCCAATATCGATATGGGATTCCGTACGGTGCTGTGCGGCTCTATCAACGACTTCGGGGGCACTGTGGAGGGAATTGAGGAGGAGTACAACAAATTTAATTCGCTTGACCCTCTTATTTCCTATCAGTTGGGATTTCACGCGGAATATACCACCAAGCGGGAAACGCTGGAGGGTATGGCGGGGCTCTCGCAGAAATATAAGGCTCCGCTCTACACCCACAACAGCGAAACAAAAGCCGAGGTAGAGGGCTGCAAAGAGCGCTACGGGCTTACTCCAACACAGCTTTTTGACAAGCTGGGAATGCTGGAATACGGCGGCGGCGGATTCCACTGCGTCTGGTTTGACGAAAAGGATATGGAGATTTTCCGCGATAAGGGGCTTTGGGCGGTAACAAATCCCTCGTCTAATCTTAAGTTAGCCAGCGGAATAGCTCCGCTGTGCGAGATGCGCCGTCACGGCATGAACCGCTTCGCGATAGGCACGGACGGAGCGGCAAGCAACAACTGCCTGGATATGTTCCGTGAGATGTTTCTGGTAACGGGCTTGCAGAAGTACCGTGAAAACGACGCCTCCGCCTGCCCCGCCTTTGACGTGCTGGATATGGCGACGCGCGGCGGCGCTCTCGCGATGGGTCTGACCGACTGCGACGTGCTCGCCGAGGGAAAGCGCGCGGATTTCGCGGTGATAGACCTGAATCGGCCCAATATGCGACCGATACACAATATCCCGAAAAATCTGGTCTATGCGGGCAGCAAGCAGAATGTTATAATGACCGCGGTCGACGGGAAGATACTTTACGAAAACGGCGAGTTCACCACCGTTGACGCAAGGGAGCTTTACGCCCGCGCAGAAAAGATCGCGAAAGAGCTTTGCGGCTGAGATGATCATAACAGCTCCCCGACGTGCGCGCACGTCGGGGAGCGTATTTTGTCGGTTTATCAAAAAAAATTCAATTATCCCTTGACAAACAGATAAAAGGGTGCTATAATATTATCAAGATATCAAGATGATATCAAAAAGAAAAGTCAAGAGGAGGTAATTTTATGAAGGATAACATAAAGGCGGATCGCTATGAGGAGCGCGAATTAAAGGCGCCAAACGGCTGGGCGGTGCTTTTCCTGAGCATAATTCTTTATCTGGGGGCGCTTGCGCTGACAGTTGCGGCGTGTGTGCGTCTCGACGCAGAGGAGAATGCGGGAAATTTCGCAATGCTTTTTGTGGGGATAGTGTGGCTGGCAATCGGCTGGTTCCCGTGGGTCGGTTTGCGCGTTATAAAGCCTAACGAGGCTTTGGTGCTCACTCTGTTCGGCAAATATGTGGGAACGCTTAAGAAGGAGGGCTTTTATTTCGTGAATCCCTTTTCCTCCGCGGCGGTGCCTCACAGCAATAACACCATAACAGTAGTTGCCGCGCCCGGCGGAAGCACGGCAGCGGTGAACCGTCCGAGGACAAAGGTCTCGCTGAAAATGCTTACCCATGATAATAAAAAGCAGAAGATCAACGATCAGATGGGCAATCCCATAGAGGTAGGAATAGTGGTTATCTGGCGGGTAGTAAATACCGCAAAGGCGCTGTTCAACGTGGATAACTACGAGACGTTCCTGTCGATACAGGCGGATTCCACACTGCGCGACGTGGCAAGGTGCTACCCCTACGACAGCACGGATTCCGACGAGAAAACGCTGCGCGGCTCGGCGCAGGAGGTGTGCGAGCAGCTCCGCGAGGAGCTCCAGAAGCGGGTCGAGAACGCGGGTCTGGAGATAATCGAGGCGCGGATTACTCACCTTGCGTATGCCCCGGAGATCGCCGCGGCAATGCTCCAGCGGCAGCAGGCTACCGCTATAATCGAAGCGCGGCAGAAGATCGTTGACGGCGCGGTCGGCATGGTCGAGATGGCTCTCAACAAGCTGAGCGAGAGCAATGTGTGCGAGTTGGACGAGGAGCGCAAGGCGCAGATGGTGAGCAATCTGCTGGTGGTGCTCTGCGGCAACAAGGACGCGCAGCCTATTGTAAACAGCGGATCGATTTATTAGTACATATCGGGAGTTCGATTATGACTGTTTCAACTGAGACCATTATCTCGCTTATCGTCGGAGGACTGCTGGCGATAATCCTGCCCGTCGCGGCGGTAATTATCTATAAGCTGCGCCGAAGGTACACATGGGTAGTATCGGCGATGATAGGGGCGGGGACGTTCCTGGTATTCGCGCTGGTTCTGGAGCAGCTGCTGCACCGGGTCATGCTGCCTGTGGTGAGCGGGAACAAGGTGCTTTACTGTATATACGGCTGCCTTGCGGCGGGCGTGTTTGAGGAAACCGGACGGTTCGTTGCGTACAAGCTGTTTATGAAAAAGCACCATACGGCGCAAAATGCGGTAATGATGGGGCTGGGTCACGGCGGTTTTGAAGCGATGGCGCTTGCGGGTGTGGGTCTGCTCTCTAATGCGTTGGTCGCGGTAAGTGTAAACGCCGTAGGCTACGACGCGTTTGTGCGGCAGAGCACGGCGGGCAACGCGGAGCTCGCCGCAGCGGTAGAACAGCAGATAGAAACAATAGCAGGAATGGACTTCGGTATCGTTGCGCTATCACTTTTTGAGCGGCTGATAGCGGTAACGTTCCACGTCTGTATGTCGGTGATAGTGTATAAGTCCACAGAAAAGGGCAGACTGCGGCTGTTTCCGATAGCAATACTTCTTCACGCGCTGTTGGACTCGGCGGCGGTAATGTATCAGGTGGGAGCGATAGGCTCGCTGATAACGGTATATTCGGCTATGGTGATAATGACGGCGGCTGTGGCTGTACCAACATATAAAATAATCGGGTCGGATAGAAGGAGGGAAAATCCCCGATAATTAAGAGAGGGGGAGCGATATGGCGGAAAAGGACGAAAAGAATAACAAAAAGCAGGTACCCCTGCGGCTTTCCGCATCGCTCTACGCGGAGCTTATGCAGTGGGCGGAGGAGGACTTCCGCTCGGTGAACGGGCAGATAGAGTATCTGCTGACGGAATGCGTGAAAAAGCGGAAAAAGCGCGGAAAGGATGAGGAATGATCCTTGCGGTAATTATTACGGTGTGGGTCGGCGGATTTTCGCTTGGAATATTTTGCGGGGTGATGTGATGAATGTGATGATGCTGTTGTTAGATTTGCTGATACCTTTGATATTTTTTATCACGGCGGTGCTGATAAAGCGGTTTCCGCCGCGCTTTGGCAGCGGGATAGGGTATCGCACCTCCCTTTCGGAAAGGAACGAGCTCACCTGGAACACCGCCCAGTGGCTGTTTGTGAGGTACGCCGCGATATTTATGATACCCGCGGCGGTCATAGGCGCGGCAGGGGGCATAATTGGCATTGTAATGAACTTTGACGAGGATACCGCGGGTTTAACGCTTGTGTGGATAAACCTGGCACAGGCGGTGCTGCTGTTCGCGGCGATAATTCTCACCGAGGTCGGTTTGCACAAGCGTTTTGACAAGTACGGAAATCCGAAATGACATAAAAAATCCCCCGTCGCGCGACGGGGGATAAAATATTTATTCGGTTTCAGCCGCTACAAGCTCGGTAACGATGGAGTTCAGCTCCTCGATGACCGACGAAACCTCCGAAACGCTGTCGCTTATTACCTTGGAGCTTTCGTTCATGGCATCGACCGCCTCATCCGTGCGGGCAACTCCCGTCTGGGTCTCGTTCACCTCGTTCATAATAGCCGCGGAAGCGGTCTTGATACCGCTGATGTTGGAGAGTATCTGATTGGTATGCTCCTCAGCCTCCTTAAGTGTATCGGAGGACTTGACCGCGAGATTTCTTACCTCGCTCGCGACCACCGAGAAGCCCTTGCCGTGCTCACCCGCTCTGGCCGCCTCAATCGATGCGTTGATGGCGAGTATATTGGTCTGCTCGGAAATATTCTTGATTTTAAGCAGTATCTTGTTGTATTCGTCCAAGCTCACGCCGATCTCTGATACCGAGCCCACGATCTCGTCCGCCTTTGTATGAATATTCACCATATCCGCGTTCAGCACGCCCATGTCCTCCTTGATATTGGAGTTCCTGACGGAGTTGTCCGACGCGGATTCTGCGATGGGCTGTATCCTCCGGTTAAGCATTGCGAGCGACTGCTGTATCTCGCGTACAGCGTCGTTAAGGTTCTCGTGCTGCTTTTCGATATCCGCTTTCATCTTCATCATCTGGTTTTTCTCATATACCACACAGTTGGAGGGAGTGTTGTTCCCCGCGTATATCGTCATTGCCATATGGCGGCAGCTCTTGTAGCCGCAGGCGTGGCAGTCTATGTGGCGATCCGCTTCGGTGCGCTTATCCATAAGATTGAATACATTGTTGAGATCCGCTTCGGTAGGATTTGCTGAAATGGAGCGATCCTTATATCCCCTTATAAAATCCTCCAGCTTTAAATTTTTGAATATGTTGTGGTGGAAACGGTCAGACTTCTTGCGCTGATTTGCCCAGCTTTTGGCGTTTATCATTATGTCGTAGGCGTTAAAGGTGTTGAAATCCTCCCTCGCGCCCGCGCCCGAGTTGCAGCCGAACTCACAGGAGAGTACGTCGTAGACCACAGGAAGCCGCGAAGCGTCGGTTTTAAGATATATTTCAAAATCGTCGTAGACCTTGTTTACACCCTCCGAAGTGGAAACCGAAAGATCGGGGGCGTATATCCTCAAGCACTCCTTAAGACCGCCTGGAATGGGATAGAACGCGCCGTCAAAGCCGCGAATATCCGAAAACTCAAAGGGGCTGTACCCCGTGGGGAGCTGCACGCCATGCCTGTTCAAGTATTCCGAAAGGCGCTTGAAAGTGATGTTGTAGCTTACGATGCCCGTGTTTCTGAACTCGTCGCCCTTTGCAAGGCAGGGGGTAAGTCCAACCAGGATGTCGTTGCTGTTAAGGTATTTGCGTATGTATACCGCGCTGCACATAAGCGGCGAGTGAACCGGCGACATATGCGGTATCATCTCGGGGCGGTGCTTCTCCACATAATTGACGATAGCGGCGCAGGGTTGCGAAACGATCTTCTTTCCCGGGTTGCGCTCCAGATAACGGATATGCATGAAGGTGCATATATCCGCGCCGAAAGCGCCGTCGTACACCTCGTGAATACCGTTTTCCTTAAGCCATTGAAGAGCGTGGCGCCACTTGCTGTCCATAGCCGTTTTGATGGCCGGAGCGACGATCAGCGAGACCTTGTTGGTCTTTGCGAGGCTCAGCACCTCTTCAAGATCGTCCGTATAGTATCTAGCCCCGTGTTGACAGCTCTTGATGCACTCGCCGCATTGGATACATTCCTCTGTGTTGACGTGAACGACTCCGCCGTCGTAATGGTTGGCGTTTGGAACGGGGCATGTCCTTATGCACGCGTTGCAGCCGATACATTTTCCTTCGTTTACCTGAATCATTTCTGCGTTCCTCCAAAAAACACTGTATAGGTATATGGGACATAACCGAACATCGTCTGATGTGCGGTTATGCCTCTTCCTTAATCAAAAGGCATAAAAATTTATGCGGAGTTTCCCGCGTCACGCGGGAAGAAACAACTCGTAAGAAGCTGCAAAGCTCCTTGATAAAGAAAACCAACAAACCAATATGCCAATGGTCAAAAATATCTTTGTCAATATTATAACATAGATTTACAATTCTGTCAATAGTGTGTCCCCTAAAGACAAAAATTTCGTTATTTTAGACAAAAAGCATACAATAAAATATTTAAAGCGACAATAGATTTAATACTAAAGTGTTGACTAGGGCTATGATGCAGTTATATTATGTTGACGAGGATTAAATTATTTAAATAAATTTCAAAATTCCCCTGTGCGGGCTTTTTGTCGCTCTTTTTTTCGGAAAATCGATACCCCCTGACCTTTTTACGATCAGGGGGGTATCCTATTTATTCCAGTGATTCAGCTTTGAAAGCTCGCCAAAGTAAAATTCCCGTGCCTGCTCGACAGTAAACTCGCCCCGCACGTGTTCCGCGAGATAATCGACAACATCGTCAAGCGACTTATACATAAACTCTCCGCCGCTTCTGCACCATTTGCAGTATTCCTCGTTAAGCTCCCCGTCAGGCTCGCGGCATATATTGCCGTCGTCGTCAAGCGGCATTCCGCACATCTGGCACACCAGACGTCTTGGAGAGCCCAGCAGGGTATTTACCGACACTCCGAACACCTTAGATATCAGCTTCAGCGATTCCGTATTCGGGATAGTTTCGCCGTTCTCCCACCGACTTATCGCCTGGCGCGTGACAAACAGCTTCTCCGCCATTTCGTCCTGTGTCAATCCGCTGCTCTCTCTGATTCTTTTAAGTACCTCGCTTGTAGTCATAATGACCTCCCTTTTAAATTTTAAATTTTCCGTGAACCGCGTCAGTCTCTCGCGAAAAATTCCTGTGCCGGCGGTATGTTGCTGCCGGCTTTCGGCAGTACTTGCCGCGGTTCGGTTTGAGCTCTGTAATTATTATACTTTATTGATACTTTAGAGTCAAGCAACGCGCTGTTGCTCCCAAAAAAATTTTCCGCACGGTCACAGACCGTGCGGAACTGTTTAATGCAGCGTCATTCTTATAAGCAAAGCCAGCGCGAAGGTCTCGGCAAGGCGGAACCTTCTGAAGCCCGTCGAAAAGAAGTGCGTCATGACCTCTGCCACCGCGCAGAATTTATCGATCAGCGTAATGACATAGGTCTCGCGATACCGCGGCAGACGCGGCGACAGCGGCCACATATGGTTCACTATCATATCTCCCTCGATCTGATTTATCGAAAACAGATCGCAGGCATTGAAAAAGGCTATCTTGGGGTGACCTACTCCGTGCCAGCCTTCGCCTTGAACTCGCTCGTGCTCCTGCCTGTCGTAGAAGAACAAATCGTGCAGCAAGCCTGCCCTCGCGCCCGATCGGGCGTCCAGTCTGAAAAATCTGCAAAGCCTGAAATTGTAGTACGACACATTCAAACTGTGCTGAAATCGGGTTGTGCCGCTGTGATGTGAAAATTCCCGTAGTCTAAGAATGTTTTTGTCCCTCAGCAGATCCTTAACGCAATCAAAATAATCCTTCTGTTCTGCCAATTCCTTTTTGGATAGAACCGCCTTATACATAAAAAAATCACCTTAAAAAATAATTCACATTTGAGAAAAGCCACAAATCCGCTTATCTTTGTTGCTTTTATATTGTACCCCTTTTCGCGAAAATAATCAATGGTAATTTTATGTATTTGTGCAACCTGTATACTTTTGGGTGAAAAATTTGGCGTTTTGCACATTATAAGAGAATTATATCCAATGTGATATATATCCGCTTCTTTCCGTCGCCCGAGACCGCGCGTGATCTTTCCGAAACGAAAAAGCCGAGACTTTGGTAGAGCGACAGAGCGGGAAAATTATCCTCGGTCGTCTTTATTTTGGCGAGCTTTTTCCCTTTTTTTGCCAGAAATTTCAACGCGAAATTTACAGCGAAGCAGCCCGCGCCGCGGCGGCGGAATTTCGGCTCGACGACCAGCATTGAGATCCACCCCGCGCCGCCGCTTTCCAGTCCGTTGACCTTTACCCAGCAGCAGGGGACAGCGCCGCAATAGATGAGAAAATTTTCCTCGTCGGGGTCGCGGTTGGTCAGCATTTGCTTTATTTCCGCGAAAAAGGTAGGGCGCTCCTGCTCGCCGAGCGCCGCCCCGTGGAGTTCCGCGATACTTTTTTCATACATATCGCAGATGTAAAGCGCGTCCGGCGCGCCCGCCGGTGCGGCTTTAAAGCCGCAAAGCTCCCTCTCGAACATCAGCCTGCCTTCGTTTACGAGCGCGTCGAACGGCAGAAACGGCTTTTCCGAAAAGCCGCGCTTGCGCTGCAAATTAAGCGACGGGATATTGTCCGGCTCCACATAGCAGCGCAGGGTGCGGCAGCCCCTGTCGCGCAGGACATCGAGAGCCGTTTGCAGCATTCGATCTCCGATATGACGGCGGCGGAACGCGGGTTTGACAAAAAGATCCCCGTAATACCAGAGTCGCGGCTCGTCCACGCTTTGCAGGCATTGCAGCCGCCCTATCAGCTCGTCGTCCGCTCTCGCAATAAGGTTGAAAGCGTCGCTTTTGGTCTTATAGCCGTACAGTAAGTCCGTTACCCTGTCCGACCATTCCGCGCAGTGCCACTGAGCCGCCGCGATCTCCGCCGCAAGCTCTCGGGTAAGGTAGTCGCTGACGGTAATGCTTACGGTCTCGCCGCGCACCTCTTTTTCAAATATCTCCAGACCGTTTTCGGGAGATATTTCGCCCGTGCGCACAAAGCCCATTTTTTCCCAGAAAGGTACGCCCGTTACGGGATCGGCGGTCAGGTACATACGGTCTGCGCCGTTCGCCGCGAAAAAGGCTTGCAGACGGCGCAGCATTTCCCGACCTAAGCCCCTGCGTCGGTGCCCCGGCAGCACGAAGAATTCCATTATGCAGCCGTACCCGATCTTCTTGTATCCCTTGTGGTCGGGCAGGTCGATTTTTCCGAAAACAAAGCCTGTCAGCGTTGTTCCGTCGTGACACAGCTTAAGATACCGCCCCTTGTCGTGCTGCTTACGGATAATTCTGTCCGTCCATTTTTCCAGTATCTCGGGTGCTGTGCTGCGGCGCTGATTTTCGTCGAGCTCCTTTGCGTATATACGCATAAGACGGTGAAAATCCGCGCGGTTTTCGTTTGTGACGTCAATAAAATCCAATCTGCTCATAAATTCTCCTTAACGCGCTCAAAAATGACGTTCCCTCATCGGGAACGCCTTGATTTCCGTATTGCGCCGCGGCTTTGAGCGCGTTAAGCCGAAAAAGCGAATGACAGATATTCCCGAAAAGGACAAATATATTTTTTCATGTCATTCACCTTCCTTTCATTATTGTTATTAT
>CAMWLH010000060.1 GCA_947175045.1 uncultured Clostridia bacterium
GACTAACAGACCGCCCTCGGTTCGGGGCGGTCTGTTTTTTCGGAATATCACTATAAAAAAATACCTTTGATACAATATATAGATTGACAGAAAGACAAAATTGTGGTACAATATAAGATGATACTTTAAACAAAGGGGGTATGTCCGATGGTTTGCGCCCGCTGCGGGAGAACCTTTGACGAAACAAAGCAGGACTACTGCGGCTTCTGCAAGACCGTACACGCGCAAAACGGCGAGGCGCTGCGGGATATTAAGGGCATACTACGCTACATTTCCGATAAATTCGGCGCGGAAACGCTGCTCGACAGGCGGCGCACCGACGCGCTGATCTCCGATATTTTCCCTAAGGAGCACGCGGTAAGGCGGCTGATCTATGTGGCGCTGTACGACGGCTGCGCCCAGAAGCTGTACGCGGTGAGGGCTAAGCCCTTTGAAGTCCGCTGCGCGGCGGCGGCTAGGTGCGTGAAATCCATGCGGGACGAGATAGGGCTTAAGGGCAGGATCGCCGCAGAGGCCGTCGAGGCTGTGGGCTGCGCTATGGGCTGCGAGGTCGCGTTCAAGAAGTCGGAGACGCTTCCCGCCGCGGCTACCGAAAGCGTTAAGAACATCACAGACCCCGCGGAGCAATACTCCCTTGGGCGGCATTTCGACCGTCTGCATGACTACGAAAAGGCCCTGTACTGGTTTGAACAGTCCGCGCTGCAGGACTACGGCGAGGCTCAATATTATATGGGCAGCTACCGTCTGGAGGGCAGAGGCGGCGCACAGAACACGGAACAGGCTCGTGAGTGGTTTTTGCGCGGCGCGGAGAACGGCATTGCCGACGCGGAGTATATGGCGGGATATTTCTGCGCGGAGGGCATAGCCTGCGAGATAGACGAAAACGCCGCCTTTGAGCATTTTATGAAAGCCGCTTCCGCGGGTTCTGCGGAGGCGATAAACGCTATAATTATGTGCTATGAGAACGGTATTCATGTGGAAAAGAACCCTTCTATTGCCGAAAAATGGCGGAAATTCGCGGAGAACGGCACTCCTGTCGATCTGCTGTCTGAGGCGGAGGCTCCTCAGCCCACGCCCGACGACGGCGAGGAGCTCTATCAGAGCGCGCGCCGCTGTCTCTCGGAAAAGGATATGGAGGGCGCGGCTATGTTTTACCTACGCGCCGCCGAGATGGGTCACACGCGCGCGCAATGCAGCTATGGGAAGTGTCTGTATCTCGGCAGCGGGGTCGAAAAGGATACCGCGGAGGCGTTCCGATGGTTTAAAACGGCGGCGGAGCAGAACCTCGATATCGCGCAGTACAATCTTGGGGTAATGTACCTTAAAGGGGTTCATGTTGATAAGGACCTTCAGCTCGCGCGGCATTATTTTACTCTCGCCGCGGACAACGGACACGCAGAGGCGGCTAAGATACTTAAAAAATTGAAGTAGCGGGGAGCTTGGGGCGCTATCAGAGTTAAGGCGCGCTCAAAAAAGCAAATCAATCAGCCGAGAGCAACGCAAAACGGAGCTTTTACGGGTGTGATAGCAAGAACGCTGCAAAGCAGCGTTCTTGCGGTGCGTGAAGATTCAAATTATAATCAGGAGGATATTATGAAAGCAGCAGTAATTTTGACTAAGTGCCGTCAGACTCACGAGCTTTTCGGGATACGTTCCGAGCAGCGCGAGGACGGCGCGTGGTACGCTACATGGGCATTCAAGGTGAGCGAGAGGACTGCCGGACGTGAGAAGTTCGGCGATACGGTGATAAGCGGAAACGTATATGTTACCACGGAATACCCCTCCTGTCCCTATTGCGAGGCCAAGGGTTTCTTTCAATGCAGCGAATGCGGTAAGACTACCTGCTGGGACGGCGAGGACGAAACGGTGTGCGAATGGTGCGGCAACGCCGCGGAGACCTCCGCGGAGGAGAGCTTCGATTCGCTGTCGGGAGGCGGCTTCTGATGCTTAAGGTCGGCGACAAAATCCCTCTGGAGCTGGGCGGCGCGGCAAGAATCACCGCCTTGCTCGGCTCGGGCGGGCAGGGCACGGTTTACCGCGCGGAATTCGCGGGCAGGGAATACGCGCTGAAAATGTATTTCCCAAACAAGCTAAAGCGCCCCGAGCTTTTCAGAGATAATCTCGCAAGGCTGAGCGAGGAGAGCGTGGAGGACAACGCTTTCCTTATGCCCAAGCTGCTTACCGCGAGGTATGACGGCAGCTTCGGGTTTCTTATGGAGCTTATCCCCGAGGAGTACAAGCCCTTTTCCGACGTGCTCAACGCGCGGGTCAAGCTGTCGGGGCTGTACTCGGTGGTCAATTCCGCGATAAGGATAACCTCCGCGTTCCGCACGCTGCACAACAGCGGAAAGAGCTATCAGGATCTGAACGACGGGGGGTTCTTTATAAGACCCTCCGACGGCGACGTGCTGATCTGCGACTGCGACAACATCGCGCCCTACGGCGAGCATCTGGGGATAGCGGGCAAGCCCGGGTATATGGCTCCCGAGATAGTGAGGGGGGAGAAGGCTCCCGATAAGCTCACAGACCGCTACTCTCTGGCGGTGGTGCTGTTCAGGCTTCTTTTAAGGGGAGACCCGCTGGAGGGGAGCAGGGTGCTGAAAAGCGTCTGCCTTACCGAGGAAGCGGAGCGCCGTCACTACGGCTTCGAGCCGACATTCGTGTACGACCCCGACGACGACAGCAACCGCCCCGTGCGCGGAGTTCACAACAATATCATAAAATTCTGGAGGATAATCCCCGAGTATATACGCGACGCGTTTACTTTTTCATTTACGGTCGGTATCGAGCAGCCGCAGAAGCGCCTTATCGAAAAACAGTGGCTCGATTTGCTGATACGGCTGAGGGGAGATATCACCGCCTGCCCCTGCGGGAGCCAGGGATTTTTCTCCACGAGCGAGATAGACGGGGAGGGAAAGGCGGTCTGCCCCTGCGGGCTGCACTACCCCAAGCCGATAACGCTGAGAGGCTCTAAAGAGCGGATACTTCTTTTTGACGGCGCAAGGCTGTTTGACGACAGACTGAACGTTACCGCCGAGGTAGTCCGCAACAAAAACAATCCCGGACTATGGGGGCTTAAAAATCTTTCCGATACCGAATGGCTCTGCACCCTGCCGAACGGAACGGAAAAGGTCGTGCCGCGCGATGGCGCAGCGCCTATTTTTGTCGGTACAACGGTCAAAGCGGGTGAAACACAATACATTATGGAGGACTGAATTACAGTAACGCAATGTTGAGGAAGGAAATTTTTCGCGGGAGCCTGACGCGATTCGCTTCGCGCAGCGGAGTGAGCGGTGGCGGGCCGCGGAAAATTTTAAATTCATATAAAAAACACAAAATTCGAAAGGAGCATGATTAAAATTATGAAAAAGCTTTTTGGCAGGATACTCTCCGCGGCGATTGCGCTGTCGCTGTCGCTCACCGCTCTTGCACTTCCTTCTTCGGCGGCGGAGACGGAATTTGAGGACGCTTATGACGCGGTGGAAAATATTACCGTAGGCTGGAATCTGGGTAATACGCTCGACTCCTGGGGGGAATGGATAGACGGCTCAAGCGGTACGGCTGCCTTTGAGACGGCATGGGGAAACCCCGTTACCGCCAAGGAGATGATAACCGCCGTAAAAAACGCGGGCTTCAACACAGTGAGAGTTCCCGTGACCTGGGCGCAGCATATCGACGACGAGGGAAATGTTGACAAGGCATGGCTTGACCGCGTAAATGAAGTAGTCGATTATGTGATATCGCAGGATATGTACTGCATTCTCAATACACATCACGAAAGAGACCTCTGGTTCAGAGCTTCCGAAAGCAGCTACAACACCTATGAGAGCCGCTTCACGACACTTTGGGAGCAGATCGCGCGCCGTTTCCGCAATTACGGTGAAAAGCTGATCTTTGAGGCGTACAATGAAATTCTCAGCGAAAGCGGCGAATGGACGCAGTCCAACGATACCGGCGCTTACGAGGCGGCTAACAAATTCAACCAGCTTTTTGTGGATACGGTTCGGATAACGGGCGGCAATAACGATGTGAGAAACCTAATGGTTCAGACCTATTCCGCGAGTTGGTCGGGCACTACGCTGAACCGCTTTGTAATGCCCGAGGACACCGCGCGGCGGCATATCATCGTACAGGTACACAGCTACGACCCGCAGACGTTTACCACCAAGGATATAACGTGGGCAACTCCCACAAAGGAGTGGGGCTCTGACAAGGATAAGGAGGCGCTGGACGAGCTTATGGAGAGCCTTAAAACGTTCTCGCGCGAAATCAAGGCGCCGATAGTTATAGGCGAGTTCGGCTCGATGGATCAGAACAATACCGCGGCGCGGGCAAGGC
This sequence comes from uncultured Clostridia bacterium, assembly GCA_947175045.1. Taxonomy (GTDB): domain Bacteria; phylum Bacillota; class Clostridia; order Oscillospirales; family Ruminococcaceae; genus CAG-115. The sequence continues at coordinate 4,339 of CAMWLH010000060.1, forward strand.
ATGCGGGATATTTCGTAAAGGCGGCGTATGAGCGCGGCATTAAATGCATATGGTGGGACAACGGCAACCTTTCCTCCGAGGGTGAAAGCTTTGGGCTGCTCGACAGGAAAAATCTTGCATGGAAATTCCCTGCGGTAGTTGAGTCGATGGTAAACGCTGTTCCCGCTGCCGCAAAGCCCGAGGAAACTACTCCCACAACGCCCGACGCACCGACCGACCCCGCAACGCCCGACGGCTCGGCGGATATTCCCGAGAATATCAAGGCTCTCGGCGGGAGAGTGGCTGCGGCGGTTACGGCGGACAAGGCGGGCGAGCTCAGGTTTGACCTTGGGAGCATCGTTGAGGGCAAATTCATTTCGCTTGTGAACGATAAGGCGGAATGCGTGGGTGTATGCAGGATTGACGGATCCTCCTTTATGTTCGTGGTTGACGGCGCAGGCGTTTACTACGTTATCGCCGACACCGAAACAAAGCTTGTCGGCGATTTATCGAACGACGGCAGGGTAAACGCGCTCGATGCGGCTGTGCTTCTCAGAAATCTAGTTGATCTTAAGGACAGCGGCTTTAAGGGCGATTTCAACAACGACGGCAGAATAAACGCGCTCGACGCGGCGGCGATACTCAGATATTCGATATCATAAAACAATACGGCAGCCCCTCGGGGCTGCCGCAGACTGCATATAAAGTGCTGACGAGGAGCAAATTATTTAAATGCGAATTTTCCGCACCACTTCACCCGCCTTCGGCGGGTTCCGTTAGCCTCGATTTGAAAGCTCCGCCCGCTTCGCGGGCTGCGCTTTCAAATCGGCTTGCGAAAAATTCCTGCGTCATTATTACGTCGCTATAACTTTTTATACAAACTTAAAGCCCCTTACGGGGCTTTAAGTTTTGTACAAAATTCCCCTCCCTATCGGGAGGGGAACGTTTATTCGTTCGGAGCCGAATTACTTTCTCTTCTTGGAAAGCAGAACTACACCGGCAGCAGCGATAGCAGCGCCTGCAACAATAGCAACGCCCTCAACGCCCGTGTCGGGAGAACCCTTGCTGTCAGAAGCAGCGGGAGTGGAAGGAGCAGCGGTATCAGTATCGGTGTTGGTATCGTCATCCGCAGGAGCGCCGCCAAGACCCGAAACCTCAAACGTTACCTTAACGGAGGTATATGTCTCATTGGGAACAGCCGCCAGATTGTCATAAACATTGATGAGCTGCGCTCTTACAGCGGGGTTTACGTCAACGCCGTCGGAGCCCTTAACAGCGACTGTGTTGTCCATAGCGCAAGCCGTAGCGTCAAAATCAACAGCGGAGCCGTTCAGCTCAACGCCTGTGATAGTGAGAACAGCGTCGGGGTTAACGCCCGCGTCGATCTCGGTATCAACCTTAAGCATATTCCAGCCGCCGTCTTCAACACCGCTCATCTCAACGGTGTATGTACCGTCGCCTGTGATGGTAGCGTCAACGTAAGAAGAACCTTCAACCTCAACGCCCTCGCTAAGATCGTTATCCCATACAAGAATAGTATCCTGGGAAAGATCGTCACGATACATAAAGGACGAAGTCTGGAAAGTGATACCCGCCTTGTAGCTCTCAGCCGCGGATGCGGGCAGAACAAAAGCAGTTGCGGCAACGGCACAGGCAGCCACAGCGGAAATGATATTTCTGATTTTCATAAATTTTTCCTCCTGAAAATGTTTTCAAGGACAAAAGTCCATATAGCTTTACATAAATATTATACACCTTTTTCGTGACAATTTCAAGATGTAATTTTGCACAAATCAGTCAAGCCCTATATGTGGTATTTAACAAAAATACCCATTCTTTGGGATAAAATTACAACTTTATGACGAGATAGCTACACAACAGCTCCGAGCAACATGCTCCCAATTTACGAATAAGCACCCCCGACAAAGCGGAGGTGCCGTCGGCGCCTATCCTCTCACAAATACATAATAATCAGTGTCGCAGCCGCCCCAGCGGTAATCGCCGCTTTTCCATTCGATGATAAGGTATTCGCGCTCCCCTGCCCGCACTATCTCATAGGCGCAGGCGGAGCTGTTCCATTTGCGCAGGACATACCCCTTTGTCCAGACCTGCTTGTCGTCGCCGGCGATCTTTTCGCTGCCGTAAACGCTCGTGCAGCTCCCTCCCTCAAAGAACTTGATCTCCTTGAAGTATAGCTCGCGGCTTGTTCTCGGCTCGTCGGGATCAAAATCCTCCCTGCGCCGCAGGAATTCATACGATACCCAGCGTCCTATAACCCGCTCGTCATCTACAAAAGGAAGATCAATATTGTCCTTGCGGGCGATCTCATCGCTTGTATAGTGTACCTTGTCGACCTGCCGCAGCGATACCGTTTCGGTTTTGCCGCTTTCGGGATAGTCGTAGGTTTTCAGCGCGACAGTCATATAAAGCTCGCCGCCGCGGCGTTCCAGCGTGTAGTCATTCACGCTGGTGCAGGTTCCGTTGTCTACCAGCAGCTTCCCCTTTGTCCAGCCGAAGCACCAGTAGCGCTCACCGTTGGGTAGGAAATACAGCTCGCGCTTTTTGCCGCCGAGCGCGGGGTATTCCTCGGTCGCTCCCGTAAGCTCCCATCTGCCGATGATCTCCTCGTCGTTCTCAAACGGAACATTGATGTTTTCCCTTAAAATTGCCTTATTAGATGTGTTCATAAACTTAACTCCTATCATAACTTCACGAAGCGCCTCCAGCCTTTGCAGCGTTTCGGCAAGCGCTTCTTTTTTGTGTTGGAACAGCCGTTCGCGTTCCCCGTCGTCCGCCGTGAGCATTTTTCTTATCTCCGCAAGGGTGAACCCCGCGGCTTTAAGCTCCTGAATACGGCGGCAGACCTCAAGCTGCTGCTCGTCGTAATACCGATACCCCGTAAACCGGTCGGTATATACCGGGCTGAGCAGAGCCTGTTCGTCATAGTAGCGGAGCATCGAAACGGGCAGCCCGCAGGCTTTTGAAAATTCTCCTATCTTCATTTGCAGCTCCTTTCGGATCGATAAGGTACCTTACGGTGTTATTATAAACCTTAAGTAAGATTGAGTGTCAAGGGGTTTTTGAAAAAATTTTTTAAAAAAGCAAAAAACTCCCCCGCCGAAGCGGAGGAGCCTATTTTATGAAAAATTACTTGATCATGCTTGCAACTTCGTCAGCGAAGTTCTCCTCTTTCTTTTCGATACCCTCGCCGCGCTCGTAGCGAACGAAGCTCTCGACCTTAAGAGAAGCACCCTGTGCCTTTGCAACGGAATCAACATACTTGCCGATGGACATGCTGTCGTCCTTGAAGTACTTCTGATCTACAAGGCAAACCTCCTCGTAGAACTTTCTCATACGGCCCTCAACGATCTTCTCGGCAACGTTCGAGGGCTTGCCCTCCTGCTCTACCAGCTTCATCTGGACTTCCTTCTCGTTAGCCAGAACGTCGGCGGGAACAGCATCCTTATCAACATACTGAGGGTTCATAGCGGTGATCTGAAGCGCAACGTTTTTGCCGCACGCGAGAACCTCCGCGTCGTCGGGCTTGTCGGTAACCAGCTTTACCAGTGTGCCGAGTCTGCCGCCGTCGTGCATATAGGGAACAAGTATACCCTCCAGCTTCTCAAAGCGGCGGATCTTGATATTCTCGCCGATAGTAGCGATCTTCTCGGTGAGGTACTCGGAAACTGTCATAGAAGTTCCCGCAGCGGTAACCGCGCCCAGAGCCTCAACGTCCTTGACGTCGCTGTTCAGAATGGTGTCTGTGATGACCTCCACCATCTCCAGGAATCTGTCGGACTTAGCCGCAAAATCGGTCTCGCAGTTGATCTCAACGATAACGCCCTTATTACCGTTCACCTTGGTCTTTACAATACCCTCGGCGGCAATTCTGCCCGCCTTCTTGACAGCCTTAGCCTGTCCCTTTTCGCGGAGTATCTTTACCGCCTCGTCGCGGTTTCCGTCAGCCTCGATAAGCGCCTTCTTGCAGTCCATCAAGCCGCAGCCTGTCATATCGCGCAGCTCTGCAACCTCTTTTGCCGTAATATTAGCCATTTATCATTCTCTCCTTTATATGGTGCGACCCATAACGCGGGTCTGCTTTATGTCTTGATTATTCAGCCGCTTCCTCAACGGGAGCCTCCGCAGCCTCGGCGTTGCCCTGGTTAGCGGAAATGATAGCGTCAGCCATTGCGCCCGCGATGAGCTTTACGGCTCTGATAGCGTCGTCGTTGCCGGGGATAACGTAGTCGATCTCGTCGGGATCGCAGTTGGTGTCAACGATGGCAACAACGGGGATACCCAGCTTTCTTGCCTCCGCTACCGCGATCTTCTCCTTGCGCGGGTCAACAATAAACAGCGCTCCGGGGAGCTTCTTCATGTTCTTGATACCGCCCAGGAACTTCTCCAGCTTTTCGATCTCGAGATTGAGCTTTACTACCTCTTTCTTGGGGAGCAGATCGAAGGTGCCGTCTGTTTCCATGTTGTGGAGCTGCTCAAGTCTTGCGATTCTTCTCTGAATGGTCTTGAAGTTTGTCATCATACCGCCAAGCCATCTTGCGTTTACAAAATGAGCGCCCGCGCGTACAGCCTCCTCCTTGATGGAGTCCGCCGCCTGCTTCTTGGTTCCCACGAAAAGAACCTCGCCGCCGTTTGCCGCAACCTCGTGAATGAAGTTGTAAGCCTCGTCCAGCTTCTTAACGGTCTTCTGCAGGTCGATGATGTAAATTCCGTTTCTCTCCGTGAAGATATAGGGAGCCATCTTGGGGTT
>CAMWLH010000061.1 GCA_947175045.1 uncultured Clostridia bacterium
ATATTTGATAGTGAACTATCGGAGGTCTGCCATGCTTACAAAAGAAGAAATGCCCGCTTGTCCCGTGGCTACTACCGTTGCTCTTATCGGAAGCAAATGGAAGCTGCTTATAATGAGGAATCTGCTTATCCGACCATGGAGGTTCAATGAGCTGCGCAAAAACCTTGACGGAGTGAGCCAGAAGGTGCTGACCGACAGCCTGCGCTCGATGGAATCGGACGGGATAGTTATCCGTACCGTCTACCCCGAGGTGCCCCCGCGCGTGGAGTATTCCCTTTCGGAACTGGGCGAGTCTATGCGCCCGATCATGGACGCCATGTATGCATGGGGAACCGAGTATAAGAAAAACAGAGTCTGAATCAGATGCTTCGGGCTTGATGTTTACATCATCGGATAATATCTGCCGGATCGGCAGCGTGAAACTTCGTGGCTTTTCTAAAGATGACCATCGCATATGTGGGTGAGGGCAACGGGTGTGAGTATAAGGTTCTCGGCTCCTCGGGCTTGGTCACAATTACTTTAGATAAGCCTTTAAAGAAAAATGCGCTGACCGATACCGATTATGACGGTCTTACCAATTGGAATGAGGTCAACACGGATTTGATTTACAGGATATGTGCACAAGACCCTAATAAAAATATCTCATTTCTAACTAAAATCAAGACCTCTGACCTGCCGACCTTGACAGACCGGAAAGACTATTATAAGGGCAGCACAAGTTCGGCAAAAGATTATGTTGAACGTGGATATAGTCAGCTTTTAGGCAAGTATATCGGACAATATAATGTTGGCTCAGCAAAAGATAAGATGAACAAAACGCGCACTTTGCCTTTTTATTCTAATCCTGTTGACGCGGATAGTGATAATGATAGCAAAGCTTTAGATGAGTATAAGCAAAACAATAGTATTCCTAGTTTTGCTTTATATAAATTTTCAAGTATGGAGGACGCATTATATGCTATTAACAATGAATTAAATAACAATAGAAGTGTTGTGGTTAAGACAACATATCATGGAGAACATTGTATTACAGTCACTGGAACAATAGATGGTACTCCAGCTTTATGCTTTGAAGATTTTGTTGGCATTGATCCGTGGTACAATGGTAATGGTCTTTATAATAGCAATCCTAATTTTGCTGGAATTTTCAAACTGTATACCAATGCAAACCAAACATTCTATCAGCCCTATACCATTATGACAATTTCTTTTGATTAAATGAGGTGACTTTATGAAATTGAAAGCGATTTTAACATTAATTAGTTCAACTCTGTTTCTATCAGCATGTAGCAGTCATTCTTCTTTAATATCGGATAACTTTGCTGGTAATGATAATTCCACAATTTCTGAAACTTTGGAAAGTTATGATACAGAAACAAAAAATGCCATTAGTAGCGAGGTTAATTGTATTGGTGAAGACTATGTAGCAAACCCCGGGGATGTCAGTAACACACAAGTGGTTCCTGCTGAAGGCTCATCGGAAACAATCAATAACATAGAAAGCGCAGAAGAAACGCTGATATTTGATTTAGATACTACCGACAGCGAATATAACGCTATTGTTATGAGAATTGCCGATAAATTTCAGATGTTGCTTAATCGCTACCTTCCGATAAGCTGTTATCTTGGTGTAGCAGAATCAGAATTTGATCTTGGGATACCTCTTGATAACAGCGGAGGGTTTTACGAAGTTATATCAGATAAAATCTGTTCATATCAAAGTCTTAAAAATGAGTTTTCTGATGTGGTTTCAGATGAATACGCAGATTTTATTTTAAAAGATAATATACCGTGTTATAAAGAAGTTGACAACAAGCTATATTTCTGCAGATCGGAAAGTTCATGTATTGGATTTCTTGATGCCTGGTATCTGGGATGTAAATTTGATGGAAAGAACATTAAAGGATATTTTGCCACGCTTTTGGGAATAGAGGCAGAGTGGGCTCAAGATGCTGATTTTGTAAACAATCCATCAAATTACCATTACTATGAGATTGTGCTTGAAATGATTGACGGTAATTGGATAATCTGCGACATAAAATATATGTATAACGACTTTTCCTACAGCAATACTCAAAATACATACGATAGTAACGGATATGTAATACATGGCTGTTTTTATAATGCAGGGATTGCTAATAAAGATATCATTGAATACAAGACAGTTGTACCTTGTGGAATCCAAAATGAGCTCGGGTAGCATCGGCAAACCGCCGACAAAACAATCAGCTCTTTTAGATAATTTCATATCCGAGGCGGGACACCGTCTCGGATATTTTTTAATAGGGGAAATAAAGCATAAGATAAAGACGCAATATACTATGTCTAAAAAATGCCTGCCCGATTCCAAAAGCTTCATTCCTTCTTCGGCAAGCCATTCGCTGTTGTTGTATTCGGACTTGGAAAGCGCTCCGCGAACGTTGAGCATATGAATTCGTCCAATGCGTTCAAGATCGTCCGTATCCTTGATAAGTGTATACCGTGCAAGATTGTAGGTAAGGTTGATTATATTTTTCAATCCGTAACCAATCTCCAACTAATCGCACGACAGCACAGCGAGGAACTGATTGCGCTCCGCCTTGCACATACCGTCCATACATTTACCGAGATAATTCAGCGCGTCCAGACTTACTTAGCAATCTTAAAGCGTTGACAGCTCGGAAGGCTCAATCCCGATAACCGTCGCAATCGGCGCGAGATGCTCCGTGTTCATGCCAAGTTCGCCGAGCTTTCTCGACAGCTCCGTTTCCAAACACGGAAATCGTATGATCAACATCTCATAATTAAGAGATTGCTCACAGGCGTTCTGTGCGACTTATACAAAAACGAATCGGAAAATTTTACATGGGGAGGGTTCAAGTCCATTTTCGTGTTGAAAATATCTACGGACGGCGATTTCTGTTCTTTCAAAGATTTATGCCCACAAATGGCTTTGTACAGCCTTTTGTGGGCATAATATCTTTTTGTCAATGTTTCATGGTGGAACCGAAGTGTATTTATGATCACCCTCATACGGCAGGTGATTTTCATTGCTTTTTTCAATTATTTCAGCTTTCGAAAGCTCAAAGATCGCTGCTTTCTTCTCATAATATATTCTGCCCGGAATGCGGTACGATTTAGAAATATCCCAAGAATAAAGTGCAGCGATCAATCCGCACAGCTTTATGCTGCTGACCTCCATGCCGCCGCTTCCCCGATATACCTGATCCGGTACGCAATGAGATTTAAGATCTCTCTTTTTGTACGGCGCAAGCAACAGCGTCCTGCTGTCCTCTGCAATCATAAAGCAGATCCGTGCGGGACTGCCGATTTTCCTCAGCGCATCAACATAAATATGAATGCGGCTTGCTTTCAAATAAAAAGACAGATAAGTTCTGGTCATTCACTCACTCACGCTTTCACTTCTATCTTGCTCCTCCAACTCTTGGAATCGCTGAAATCAAATAACAGCATTATCTTATTGTTTGCTGCTACAATTCTTCCATAGGTGCGGTAAACCATATTTGGATTAAGCCCCCATGTTTTATACAACTGTGATGTAAATGCTTTGCATTCGATTTTTCTCGTCGTTGTCTCCTTGATGCCCTTTACCCATCGTATACCGTCTTTGTCCTTTGCCGTAACAGGAACAAGAAGAATGCATTTTGTTTTAGAATTTACCTCTATTCGTATACGTTCGCAGCAGTTCAATGCATATAATGACGCTTTGCTGAAGGATATACTTGTGTACCAGATAGTACAGCTCGCTTCTTTTTTAGCAGGGGGATGTACAAACAGCTCTCCGCTTACAACCTGAAACCCTTCCATGCTTATCTCCGGCAGTTCCGTTAAATGCTGAGCCATATCTTTTCCTCCTATGTTTGATCAGTTGTTATATATCCGTCCGCAAGGTCGATCTTGTAGGAATCCTCATGTTCTTCTGCGGGTATCCCAAAATAATCTCTCCAATCTTCGGGCAAATAGGATCTGTTTTTCTTTGAGCCGCCTACAAACAGCTCAAAGTCCGTCAGTTTGAAAAGAAACAGCATTTCCCTATTACACACAGCAGGTTTTCCTATCATCTTGTAACGGTATTTCCTGTCCCAACCCATTAAGTCAAAAACTTTTGCCGAAAAAATCCTGCAAAGCAAGTCCCTGCTTGACAATTCCTTTTCACCGCCGCCTTTTGCCCAACGCAAGGAATCCGGCGCATCGGGCTTGCACGGACGAATGATCAACCTCTTCTGCTCCGGGTGAATCAGAATTTGAATGTGCGTGATTCCCGGAAACCTGCGGAGACAAGCCATATTAAATTTAATACGGGTATCCCACATTGTAATGGCAGGCTCTCTTATATGCGAAAAAAGTTCCGCTTTTGTTACCTGGTAGCCTACAAAATCCATAATAGTCTCTGCTTCCTCGCCGGATTCCGTTGACGATTTTGAATCTTTAAAAATTTGTTCAATCTGACTGTCTTGCATCTTTTTCTGCCGCCCCTCCTTTCAAGTCAGCTATACTCATCTGAAGTTCATCATCGGTTATAGATGAATACTGGCGAATTCCGGGTGCCGGAATACTCTCGACCTGCGCTCGCCATTCGACGTTCGGAGCTATATAATAGAAGCCGTTTTCGAGAGTATGCTCATAGAATTCCTCACCAAAATCGTCTATCCACTCCTCCGGGCAAAGCTCGATACGCCGCTTAACAGGATCATCTTGACCTTTGCGCTCTACTAAAACGGCCGGAACGGCATTAACAAGGTTAAATACGATGATCTGTTCCTCACCGCGTTTTGCCCAAACACCTCGTATCTTATACAAATAATCGGGATTCCATTCCATAATACTGTACAGTGCATTTCCAAAGTAACGGCAGCTGAGTGTCTTTGAATAAATCGGTCTTTGTGGGTCCGGCCGCCATCGAATACTATGCGTATCTTTTTCTCTGCATGGTCTTATGGCTATTTTTCTTTCCGAGGGATGAAGAAGGATCTGAATGTATCCTACACTCTCAAACTTTCTCATACAAAAAATGTTAAAAGAGATTTTTCCGCCGGAAACGGTAATCGACGGACCCTCATAGCGAACTTGGATAAATTGGCTGCGTACTACCTGATATCCGTTTAGATCAAATGCGCTGAAACGGCTTTTATCAATTTGTCTGACTTTCACAACAGTATTTACACTGTTTGAAATGTTATAATAAATACCGGGATCGTCATTCATCCAGTGATGGTTAATCGGTACGAACCCCTTAAATATTCCCTCATCAATTACCTGTAAAGACGGCAGTCTTCCCCGTACATAGTGCTTTCTGTTTTCAAGGAGAGTCTGAACAGCTTCAAACGTTTCAAAAGGAATAATAGAATCGTGCCGCTCCTTGTATAAATACTGATCTCTGTCCTGACGGTTCTTTCTGTGCTTATGTTCATAGAAATCAGAGGTGAAAGTTTTCCATGTAAGAACATCTCCGCAGTATCTTTCGTTGGTGAGAATATACCCTATCGAGCTGCTGCTCCATTGCGTGCCTCCTGTTTTGGTTTTGCAGCCTATATCTGTAAGGAAAGCCGCGATCTTCTCCTGTGACCACCCGGAAAGGTAGGCATTATAGATAAAACGAACTGTTTTAGCCTCGGACTCATTGATCTTAAGCGGAGCATATTTTATATATCTTCCCGTAACATCCATAGGTCTGTCATAGCCAAGCAGTGCAGGAGTCAGCAATTTTCCGTCCTTAAACCGCTGTGTCAAAGACCAGTTCATCGCCTCGCTCTTTTTTACCGATTCCTCCTGAGCAAAGGTGGCAAGGAATGAAAGCATAAACTCTGTGTTTTCATCGAGAGTATAAAGATTATCTGTTTCAAAAAACACGCCAACGGGCGGAACCAATCCCCTTAACATACGAACCAGGGAAATGCAGTCCACAAGGTTTCGGGCAAAACGCGAAACACTTTTTGTGACGATCAGATCATATTCGCCGCGGCGGCAGGCTTCGATCATGGCATTGAATTCATCGCGCTTTTTAAGTGATGTTCCGGAAATGCCTTCGTCCGCATATATGTGTCTTAAATTCCAGTTCGGATGATCGTTAACAAGCTGCTTGTAATGAGCCTGCTGCAATTCATAAGATGAAAGCTGCTCGTCATTGTCCGTAGACACCCGACAATATGCGCAAACCCTGAACAGCTTATCCTTCTCATAAGGACTTATCCTTGGCTTTGCGGGAATATATGTCTTTTCGCCTGTATCTTCCCGTCGGTAGATCTGCCGCGATTCTTCTTTGTTGTTCCGCATTATCTGCGCCTCCCTTATGACAGCTTGGAATTATCTTAAAATGCAGGTATAGGGGTCTGCACTTACAGATTGTTCAGCTTTGCATTCTTTTGTGACATTGATGCCACAAGCTCACAAACTAATACGGTGTCCTCTTCAGTTAATCCTGTAAGGTCAATGGATCTTATATTTGTCTGCCCCAGCAGATAATCCGTACTGACACTGAAAAGATTCGCTAAACTGACAAGAATATCAAAAGAGGGCTGTCTTAAATTGTTTTCATAAGATGAGATCGCGCTTTTATTTACACCAATCAATCTGGCCACCTGTGCCTGCCTGAGGTTTTTGCTTTTACGGAGTTGTTTTAGCCTTGAAGAAAATGAAAAAATCATTATGGTTCGTCTCCTCACTATAATTATAGCGCAAATTGGTTTGCATTTGGGCGAATTAACTTGTCAATTTGCAAACCTGCGCTATTGGCTTTGCCTCCCGAATTTTGGATATTAAAGCAAAGTGTTCTTGTATGAAAAATAAAAAGACGGCATTGTGGTTAAATTGCAATATCACCTTTTTACAATGTTTGAATGAATAGATTCAGAGCCTAAAACAGCGCTCGGCAAGAGGTTTCGGTACCAACGAATCGCGGCAGCAACGATTTATAAAATAAAATTTACCTGCCATTACCCGAACCGTAGGGGTTCGGATTTTGACAGGTGATTCAACTTGTTTCATATCTCTCCTGAACCTGCTCAGGGGAAGAATAGCCCATCAAAGCGGCTATAACGGACAGACCAATTCCCGAATCAACGCTCCGCACAAGATAGCTGTCGCGCAGTATATTGAATGAGATATTCTTATCCAAACCGCATTGAGCCAAACAGTTTTTCATGCGATAACTCAGCGCGCGGACCTCGGTATTTTTAGTTGTTCCCGTTAAAATAAAGCTATCGTCATAAAGACTTTCGTAAAGCGGAGTCAGCAATTCACACAGTTCCTCCGAAAGCGGAATATCGCGCACTGCATTTCCACCGTTCAAACGTGTTATAATAACCTCTGTTCTGCCACCCTCGGTTTGCAGGCGCTGCACGGTATTTTCAATATGCAGCGTTCTTTTCTCAAAATTGATATCACACTTTTTCAGAGCGCACAGTTCCCCTGCTTTAATTCCTGTTTCGGCGAGAAGAAGTATTCCCGCTTTTGTCAGATCAATATTGTCCGACAGGTATTTTTTTAATGTGAAATATTCGCCTTCGGATATTGTTTTGATAGCCTCTTTTTTATCAGAGGTTTTAAAGGAACCAAGGTCAAGACTATTTTTGATCCCGCAGGATTTCGCGTATGTAAACACCAGATTTATTTCTGAGAGCATTGCATTAACGCTGCTCGGAGCTGCTCCCAAAAGGCTCTCGATAAACTTATTTATATCGCTCTTTGAGATTTCTGCAAGCTTTAATTTTTCCAAAATCGGGAGTATAAATTTCTCGCAGTCACGGCGGTATTTACTGTATGTTGAGGGCTTGGTTTTCTCTCTTACAAGCTCCAGCCATTCATTTGCAAGGTCGCCGAAAAGCTCTGAAGCTGTTTCATTTTTTCATTTCTCTTAACGGATTTTCTGCGCATATCCTCCAAGGATTTTTTATTATGACGATTTGTTACCGTGATTGTTTCGGTAGTTCCGAGATATTGGCGCACGATCATGATATCAGTTCCGGATTTGAGAAGTCTGTCCGCATAGGTGTCGCGGAGCACACTGAATTTCACACCGTGAATATTGCATTCCCGCACTGCTTTTTTGAAATAATACTGAACCTTTTCAGGATAAGCGGATTTGTCGGATTTTCCCGTCAGCAGGAACGAATTCTCATTAAAGCGTGAATATCGCTTTTTAACAATGCCAATTATAGTGTCGTTAAGCGGAATATCTCTCACAAGAGCTGCCTCGGGCATATCAAAAATTTCGGTTTTGGTGAGAGATTCTCCGTTTTCATTTTTCACCCTTATAAGAGTTTTGGATACATGGAGCACCGCATTCTCGAAATCAACATTTCCGCGTTTGAGTGTGCAAAGTTCCGATACGGTAACGCCTGTGTAAAGCGCAAGAAATATTCCTATTTCGGGAAACCCGCCCGCAGTGAGATATTTCGTGAGCTTTTCAATTTCGTAATCCGATAAAATACGCAGTTGTTCCCGTTCCGGAGAAGCAAAAAGCTCGCTCCAGTTAATGTCTATGGGAACCCCCTCGCTCGCGGCATAGTCGCATACATTGCGTATTACAGAGATCACCGCGTTCTTTGATCGCGGACTGTACTCCCTTTTGCCTGTGGTCACATAACCTATTATTTCGGGAGTGATCTGCCCAATAGGCAGCTTTCCGATCACAGGCAAGATCTGCTTATCCAGCATATGGAAATAGCTGTCGTAGCTGGTTTTTCGGTATTTTTCTTTCGAGGATTCCAGCCAGTCATAGGCGAAATTATTGAATTGGGTCTGCAATGTGTGCGGCATAAATTTCGCCCCTTTCCGTTTTATCTGTTTTTGTACATTTTTTCGTAATACTGCTGATACTCACCACTGATGATGTTTTCCCACCACTCGCGATTTTCCAGATACCACTTTATGGTTTTCTGAATTCCGTCCGCGAATTTTGTTTCTGGAAACCAGCCAAGCTCGTTGTGGATCTTAGTCGGGTCGATAGCATAGCGCATATCATGACCCTTGCGGTCAGTAACATAGGTTATAAGGCTCTCAGGCTTGTCCAGTGCCTTGCAGATTATCTTCACAATATCAATATTTTTCATCTCAT
>CAMWLH010000062.1 GCA_947175045.1 uncultured Clostridia bacterium
GGGCGGCGAGTCGGGCATCGGCTTGTGCTCCGCGGGAATGAACCCCTCGCTCGGAGACATTTCGACGATCAACAAGTTTTTCTATGTAGGCTCAGACCCCGTTGTAAACGTGAATTGCCCCAATCTCGGCAGCAAGGTATCGGATAAGATGATATCCTTTTCGTCGGGATTTCAGGGTATCGACCACGGTTTTTTTGATACTTTCACCGCCGACTTGAACAAGCTGAACCGAGGTGAATCGCTGACAAGCGCTTTGAAAGAGGTATTCGCGCTGCTTACCGACGGCGTTTACACCGTGTACACCTCGGAATACTACCCCACCGACGGAAACGGCATTTTCTTCTGGGGCGCATACAATATAACCCATGAGGTTCGGGGCACGGCGGAATACAGCTCCGCCATAGGCGACAGACCATACCGCCCCTGCTTCCTTATACCATCGCAGCCAATGGACACCTACAACTCAAAGATAAAGCAGTCCACCGACGAAGCCGTAAAGTCCCGCCATATTCAAGGCATTGCCTACCATCTTTCGGGATTTCACTCGGTTCTTTTAAAGGGACATCACGGTGCGGTATCCTGCGCTGAAAACGGTATACCTTTTAAGTGTGCGGTCATTGAGAGGGTAAGTCAGCCTTACACCGACCCGTATGTGGCTCCTGTGAAAAAGGCTGCTCCGCCACCTCCCCCGGAGGAAGCTGCCGCCGAGGGTGAGCAGGCTGTGGAAGCCGCTCCCGTTCCGCCCCCCTCACCCGTGACCGAGGAGCGTGAGGGAATTTCGGGATTCAGAAGCGCTTCGGTCAAAATCCCTCTCGAAGCGTTCCCCAAGGACGTGCTGAGGCTCCTCCTGGAGATCCGCCCCGACACAAAGCCCCCCCACTTCAAATCTCTGCTCAACAAGACCAAGGCAGTGCGCAGGAGGGCTGTAAGCAACAATGTGGTTCCACGCGAGGTTCTGGACAAATGCGAGCTTATGCCGGACAGCGAGATGGTGGAGAGCGCTTTCGCGATAGACGACATCACCGACGCGCAGCTCAACGCGCTGCTGGCGGGCGATACGGAGCTTAACGGCAGGATAATCATTTCGCCGAATTTCTACTCCAGCATAGTAACCGCCTGCAATTTCCTGCAATTTAAGGATGAGCCGCGGTTTATCAGCTTCTCGATCTCGATACTGGAAAATCCCGATCTCAACGCTACTCATGAGTACACCGCGCGGCGCTTGGCGAGACTTGTCGCCAACGACAAGGTGTACCGCTTCTTCAAGGACGTGCTGGCAGGCGGTGATGTGAAATACGAGAAGTTCGTATCGGTCGCCGACAGATATGTGCGGGAATATGATCTGAATAAGAATAAATAAAATCAGCCGCCCGATCAAACTCGGGCGGCTGATTTTATAGCATAAATAAGGGGCGGCATTTCTGCCGCCCCTCGTTATTTTTACTTATTAAACTCTTCGGTATACATCTTCTGCATTTCAACCAGATGATCGTACTTAGCCTTGGAGTTTGCAACCGCCTTATCAAACAGAACAGTTGCTCTGTCGGGATTAGCACGCATGAGCGAGTTGTAACGCACCTCTCTCATCATGAACGCCTTGTAGTCGCCCGTGGGAGCCTTGCTGTCCAGAGAGAAGGGAGATTTGCCCTCTGCCGCCAGGTCGGGATTGAATCTGAACAGATGCCAGTAGCCCGCTTCAACAGCTTCCTTCTCAACCTGCTGAGCGATGGTAAGACCGCCCTTGATGCCGTGGTTGATGCAGGGAGCATAAGCTATTATCAGAGAAGGTCCGTCGTAAGCTTCCGCCTCAGCAATAGCCTTTAGGCACTGGTTGCGGTCCGCACCCATGGAGATCTGCGCTACATATACATAACCGTAGCTCATAGCGATTCCCGCAAGATCCTTCTTCTTAACGTCCTTACCGCCCGCTGCAAACTGCGCAACAGCACCTACGTTGGTAGCCTTAGAAGCCTGACCGCCGGTGTTGGAGTAAACCTCGGTATCGAATACCAGAATGTTTACGTTCTTACCCGAAGCTATAACATGGTCAAGTCCGCCGTAGCCGATATCATAAGCCCAGCCGTCGCCGCCGAGGATCCACTGGCTCTTCTTGGACAGGTAATTCTTCAGCTTCAGAACCTCCTTGACAGCAGGCTCGTTAGCGCACTGGCAATTCTCAAACGCCTCAACCAGCTTCTTGGTAGCAGCCGCGTTAGCCTTGCCGTCCTTCTCGGTCTTGAAGTACTCGTCGATAAGCTCCTTAGCCTTCTCGTGACCCTCAAGCGCCGCGATCTCCTTCAGCTTGCTCTGTGCTCTCCTGCGGAGAGTATCCTGTGCCAGGAACATACCGAGACCGAATTCCGCATTATCCTCAAACAGGGAGTTAGCCCAAGCGGGACCCTTGCCCTCCTTGTTGGTAGTGTAAGGAGTTGAAGGCTCGGAACCTGCCCAGATAGAGGAGCAGCCCGTAGCGTTGGCGATATACATTCTGTCGCCGAAGAGCTGAGTTACCAGCTTAGCGTAAGGTGTTTCGCCGCAGCCCGCGCAAGCGCCGGAGAATTCAAGCAGCGGCTGATTGAACTGCGAGCCCTTAACGGTGGTCTCCGCAAACTTAGCGTGAACCTCTTCCTTATCGGAAACGCTCTTTACCGCGTAATCGAAAGCAGCCTGCTGCTCCATCTGAGTTTCGATGGGCTTCATAACGAGAGCGTTCTTGCTCTTGTCCTTTGCGCCCGCGGGGCAAACCTGCGCGCAAACGCCGCAGCCCGTGCAGTCGAGAGTGGAAACAGCCATAGTGTACTTCAGACCGGGCAGACCCGTCGCGTCCTTGGTCTTTGTTGAAGCGGGAGCCGCGGAAACCTCCGCGTCGTTCATAATGAACGGACGGATTACCGCGTGAGGACATACATACGCGCACTGGTTACACTGAATGCAGTTCTCGGGAATCCACTCGGGGACGTCAACCGCGATGCCGCGCTTCTCAAAAGCAGCGGAGCCCTGCGGGAACGTGCCGTCCGCGATATCAACGAAGGTAGAAACGGGCAGAGAGTCGCCGCGCTGAGCGTTTACGGGAATCTGAATATTGTTTACAAAGTCAACCAGCTTCTTGTCGTCGCCTGTTGCCTTGTGAACGGGAAGCTCGCCGACAGCGTCAGCCCAAGCCGCGGGAACGTCAACCTTGATAACCTCGCCCGCGCCCTTTTCGATAGCGGCATAGTTCATGTTGACAATATCATCGCCCTTCTTGGCAAAGGACTTGTACGCCATCTTCTTCATGTAGTCGATAGCCTGGTCAGCGGGAATAATATTCGCGATGGAGAAGAACGCGGACTGGAGAACGGTATTGGTCTTGTTACCCAGACCTATCTCCTTGGCTACCTTGATAGCGTTGATGATATAGAAATTGATGTTGTTCTTGGCAATGTAAGCCTTTACGGGAGCGGGCAGCTTCTCGTCCAGCTCCTCGGGAGTCCACTGACAGTTGAGCAGGAACGAACCGCCGGGGATAACGTCCTGAACCATATCGTACTTGTCGATATAGGAGGGGTTATGGCAGGCAACAAAGTTCGCCTTGTTTACAAAGTAGGTGGACTTGATGGGGCTCTTACCGAATCTCAGGTGAGAGATGGTAACGCCGCCCGACTTCTTGGAGTCGTATGCGAAGTAAGCCTGCGCGTACATATCGGTGTGGTCGCCGATGATCTTGATGGAGTTCTTGTTAGCGCCCACGGTACCGTCCGAACCCAGACCCCAGAATTTGCAGCAGGTAGTGCCCTCGGGAGTGGTGTTGGGGTTCTCGGTGATAGCGAGCGACAGCTTTGTAACGTCATCCTCGATACCGATGGTGAATACGGGCTTCTCGGTGTTGTTGTAAACGGCGATGATCTGAGCGGGGTTGCAGTCCTTGCTGCCCAGACCGTAACGACCTGTAAACACGGGAACATCGTTGAACTTGTTCTCTCTCTTGAGAGCCGCAACAACGTCAAGGTACAGAGGCTCGCCCATAGAGCCGGGCTCCTTAGTCCTGTCGAGAACGGTAATCTTCTTGACGGTCGAAGGAATAGCCTCAACGAAAGCGGAGGAAACAAAGGGTCTGTACAGTCTTACCTTTACAAGACCTACCTTCTTGCCCTGCGCGTTGAGGTAGTCGATGGTCTCCTCGATAGTATCGCATACGGAGCCCATAGCAACTATTACCTGCTCCGCGTCGTCAGCGCCGTAGTAGTTGAACAGCTTGTAGTTTGTGCCGATCTCGGCGTTCACCTTGTTCATGTACTCGGTAACCACGTCGGGGATAGCGTCATAGTAGCCGTTGCAAGCCTCGCGAGCCTGGAAGAAGATGTCGGGGTTCTGAGCGGTACCGCGGAGAACGGGGTTCTCGGGGTTGAGCGCTCTGTCGCGGAATGCCTGGATAGAATCCCAGTCAACCATCTTAGCGAGGGTATCGTAATCCCATACCTCGATCTTCTGGATCTCGTGAGAGGTTCTGAAGCCGTCGAAGAAGTGCAGGAAAGGAACTCTGCCCTTGATAGTGGAAAGGTGAGCCACAGCGCCCAAGTCCATAACCTCCTGAGGGTTAGTGGAGCAGAGCATAGCGTAGCCCGTCTGGCGGCACGCGTAGATATCGCTGTGATCGCCGAAGATTGAAAGCGCGTGAGAAGCGACAGCTCTCGCGGAAACATGGATAACCGAAGGGAGCAGCTCGCCCGCGATCTTATACATATTCGGAATCATAAGCAGCAGACCCTGCGAAGCGGTGTAGGTGGTCGTCAGAGCACCGGCGTTCAGAGCGCCGTGCACAGCACCGGCTGCGCCCGCCTCGGACTGCATCTCAACGACCTTTACCTCCTCACCGAAGATATTCTTTCTGCCCGCGGTAGCCCAGGAATCGGTCACTTCCGCCATTACGGACGAAGGGGTGATGGGGTAGATCGCCGCCATATCGGTAAACGCATATGAAACGTGACCCGCGGCGTTGTTGCCGTCCATCGTAAGCTTTTGTCTTGCCATTGGTTTTTTCCTCCTTATTTATACAAAGGCGGCGCGAAATTGCGCACCTTTTTACTCAAATTATATTTTACCACATTTTCACCGATTTGTAAATAGCAATTTGGTGATTTTAATAAAAAATTTCGGGTTTATTAAAATGAATTTCAAAATTTCCACGAACCACAATCCGCTCGCTGCGTTCGCTTCGCATACTTAGCGGAGACCTCTCAGCATTTGCCGTCCGGCAAATGCGTGACTTCCCGAGATTCCGATGCGGCTGCGTTATGCTGTCTTAATGCTCCATATCATACTCGATTATTTCGCCCGTCACCGCGTCAATCGAATACTCATACTCCCTGCCGTTGGCGTAAAACTCGATCTCGTACTCGTCGCCGTCATCGTCATGGTCGAGCTTAGCCTTGGTGAAGGTGACCTCGGACACGTCAAAGCCCGCATGACCCAGAGCGATCCCCTTTGCTTCGTCGAGAGTTATCCTGACCTCCGTGCTAATCGTCTGCCCCTTGCGAGTTTCCTTTGAATCGGAGAGCACCGTGCCGCTTCCCGCGTCAATTTTATACTTGCACTTGTATTCTTCTGTCACGAAAATTATCTCATATGTTTCCCATGTCCCGTGGCTGTCAAGAATAGTCTTGATAAATGTAACCTCGGACTCCGCAAGTCCCTCCTGCCCAAGCGCCAACGCTTTTGCCTCATCTAATGTTATCCTGCCCGCCGCGGCATTCGCCACAGCCTGCCTTGAACGCGCTTCCTTCGAGTAAGACAGCACCTCGCCGCTCGCTGCGTCTATCTCATATTCGTATTCATAATCGCCCGACACAAATTCGATGTCGTACTCTTCCCTGCCGTCGTCATAGTCGAGCTTGTTTTTAGTGAATGTCACCTCGGACGCGGTAACTCCCGCGTGACCGAGAGCCGCCGCCTTTGCCTCGTCCAAGGTTATACTGCCCGCCGCGGCATTTGCCACGGACTGCCTTGAACGCGCTTCCTTCGAGTAAGACAGCACCTCGCCGCTCGCTGCGTCTATCTCATATTCGTATTCATAATCGCCCGACACAAATTCGATGTCGTACTCTTCCCTGCCGTCGTCATAGTCGAGCTTGTTTTTAGTGAATGTCACCTCGGACGCGGTAACTCCCGCGTGACCGAGAGCCGCCGCCTTTGCCTCATCTAAGGTTATCCTGCCCGTCTCCGAGGGAGCTGAGGAGGTATCGGATATCGGGGGCGGCGCGGAGACCGCTTCTCCCGTTCCGGGAGGAGTTGTCGAAGCCGCGGGCGTTTTGGGTGTTGTCGTGGTATGCGTTGTTTGCGTTGTTGACGAGGTCGCGCCCGAAGTGTCGTGCGCGGAATCGATTATTTTTTTGGAAAACTCTATAATACTTCCGTCAGCCGCTCCGATATCATACTCATAACGATAGTCGTCCGCGGTAAACTCGATCTCATACTCTTTGCTGTCGCGATCGTATTCGCTTTTTGTAAAGATCACTTGGTCGGATGTGAAGCCCGCATGGTCGAGAGCAGCTTTTTCCGCTTCCTTAGCGCCTATAACATCCGAAGACGCAGACAATCCGACATCATTTGCACCGCCGCTCTGCCCGTCCTGCACGCTTGCGCAGCCAGACAAAAAAAGAGCTACAATAACACCGATCAAAGCAATTTTTCTTTTGTTCATACAAATTTCCTCCTTGTCCGAGAAGCTTTTCGCGCCGCGCCCGAAAAACGCAGCGTCCCACAGGAAATATCCCTCGTATATGCCTTTATTATAGCACAACCGCAAAAAAAATTCAAGACACGGCAAAAAACTTCCGTGAAAAATACCAAATTGGGATTGCAAAGGTACAAGAAATTAACAAACATGATATAGAAAAAGTTACAGCAACGCTGTTTCATTAAATGTAACCTTTTTGCCCCATTCGGTTGAATTTTTCTGTTCATTGATAAAGTATCAACTTTGCCTGAAGCAAGATATGCGGTTATAGCAACCTCATCGGTCTCAAAATTAAGCGTTGCGGTCATATTATTTTCGCCGTAGATGGTTATTTTGCTGTACTCGGAATAAAGGAAAATATTATATTCCTCGGGAGACGATTCATTTGAGGAAGCAGGCTTTCGCCGTCCCCGTACTTCCTTATTTCGCAATCCTCGGGATAATATTCCCGCAGCTTTTCCAAGATGTGATCCGCCATCTCCGGCTCGTCGTCGCACACCGCAAATTTCACCAATGCTGTCAGCTCCCTTTTCCGTCGATTTTTCCGCGCATTTCCTCGACACGCCCTTTGTTCCCGACGGCGCGAGCAAGTCTTCCATGTTCGCTTGTCCGTCGCCGCCGTGACGATTGCTTTTATTACGATAGGTGGTACTGCCATTTTTTCTCCTTTCAAAATCCAATGCCCGACATCGCTGTCGGGCATTATCTTACATTTGAAATTTGGGAGCTTTTCCTTGCTCCGGACTGTTGATTTGTGTTA
The DNA here is from genome assembly GCA_947175045.1 of uncultured Clostridia bacterium. Lineage (GTDB taxonomy): Bacteria > Bacillota > Clostridia > Oscillospirales > Ruminococcaceae > CAG-115. Next base: position 7,476 of record CAMWLH010000062.1, read on the forward strand.
TTTGTTCGCTGCAGAATTCATAAAGCTGCGGGATATCATCAGTAATGGTTTCCCAAAGTGATTCGATGTCAATTATGCCGTATTCATGTGCAACAACATTTCGAAGCCCCTGTATCTGATGCCAAGGAATTTCTTCTGCGGTGTGCGCTTTATATTCATCAGATAAATGCTTAACAAGCTCACCGATTTGCATAACACACATCGCAACGGCATTTCTGTATACCGAATTTTCCTCAAAGTGTTTCTTGCTTGAATTGAACTGGCTACTGGCTTCGTTAATCTGCTCACAGTATTTCAAAATGTTGTTTTAAATCTCAACAGCACGCTCGTTCATAAATCATCACCTCGTCATTTTGTATTTTGCTGCGGAAAATGTCATCAAGGCTGTTTGTCGTAAGTAGGTCAACTTCTTTTGACAGCGCGTCACAAATGTCCAGTCGCATTCCGCTAAGCGCGAACAAGCCGCGCAGCGAGCCCTTGTCTATTCTAAGATCAACGTCGCTTTCGGCGGTGGCACAGCCCTTTGCATATGATCCGAACAGATACACACGTTCTACGCCGTATCGCATAGCGATCGGAGATATCCGGCTTTGAATTTCTTCAATAGAATATATTTTATCATTCACGGTTACCGCCCCTTTTTTTATCAGTAAACCACACTTTTCCGAAAAAAGCAAGAGGAATTTATCTTCCTCCCGCCGCGCCAAACAATGCCGCCTTATGCTTGGGCGCTATAACGCACAGGCAGTAGCGATCGTTTCCACACTTATATAAGCACACGCCGCGCTGCGAAAACTGTATCAGTCCATACTCCGAAGCATCCACCTGAAGCGTATCCATGTATGTTCCCTTTTCAATAGTTCCGGGACAGAACAGGAAGATATGCGTCGGAATCGAGAACAGCGGCTTGGTCAATTCGCAGACATTTTCAACGAGGAAGTCCTCAATATTCTGACTTCTGCTTCTATTATGTTCACTTTTTTTGTTCGCATAACTGCCGCAGTATCTTCCCTATGTCCGCCTTTATCTGCCCATGTATTATTTGCCTCCTATATTTCGGCGCAAATACTATGTGGTACTTGCAATTCCACTCGGAATGTGATAAACTATGATTGTCATCCATTTGACATCCTCCTTTGTTTTTTGATGTGGTCGTCAAACCTACACCTATTATAACACTGGAGGTTTCTTTTTTTGCTTTTATCTAAAGATTTTTATTCCACCGCTTCAAGCGGTGGTTTTTGGCGCTAAAGCTACAATAAAAATTCCCCCGAGAGATCGGGGGGGATTTTTTTATGCCCCAAAATTGCCCCATAAACGCACGAAATACGCCCTAAACTCGCATTGTAAAAGGCTTCGTATAATGTTATCAAAATAAAAGGAAGATGGAACATGACGGAAATATTTAAGGCAACACCGCACAATGGCGTCAAAAACCGCCGTCCCAAATAACAGCACTAA
>CAMWLH010000063.1 GCA_947175045.1 uncultured Clostridia bacterium
CGATTGCGGGAACCGATCGGAATCTTCTGCGAAAATTCCGACTCTTTTTGAAATTCCGATTCGGGGGCGCTTTGCTGACGATTTTTTTTCAGCTCTGCCTGCTGTTTATAAGCTCCGCATAAAAGCCCTGTTTTTCCATCAGCTCCGTGTGAGTGCCCTGCTCCACGATACTTCCCGACTTCATGACAAGAATGCAGTCCGCCTCGCGGATAGTCGACAGGCGGTGCGCCACGACAAAGCTGGTGCGCCCCTGCATCATTTTGTCAAAGGCGTTCTGTATGCGCATTTCCGTGCGGGTGTCTATACTGGAGGTAGCCTCGTCAAGTATCAGCATTGGGGGCAGCGACAGCATAACGCGCGCTATGCTCAAAAGCTGCTTCTGACCCTGTGACAGATCGCCGCCGTCGGTTATTACCGTATCGTAGCCCTGCGGAAGTCTCTTTATGAAGCTGTGCGCGTGAGCCGCCTTTGCCGCCGCGACTATCTCCTCAAGGGAAGCGTCGGGCTTGCCGTAGGCGATATTATCCCGCACCGTTCCGCGGAATATCCATGTCTCCTGCAATACTATGCCGAAATTCCGCCTTAGGGAGCTGCGCGTTATAGAAGTCACCGGCTCGCCGCTTACGCGTATCTCTCCCGAAACCACGTCGTAGAACCTCATCAGCAGATTGATGAGCGTTGTTTTTCCGCAGCCCGTGGGTCCCACTATCGCGATGTGCTGACCGCTTTTTACCGTGAGGTTCAGATTTTCGATAAGCGGCTTCTGCGGCAGATAGGAGAAGCATACGTTGTCCAGCTCCACGCGCCCGTCGCAGCTTGAGAGCTCCTTACAGTCCGCGTCGGATATCTCGGCGGGCTCGTCGATGAGCGCGAATAATCTTGCCGCCGAGGCAAGAGCGCTCTGAAGCTCGGTGACTACCCCCGATATCTCGTTAAAGGGCTTGGTGTACTGGTTCGCATATTGCAAAAAGCAGGACAGGTCTCCTACGGTAAACGCGAGATTTCCCGAGACGATATCTCCCGCCACCTTAAGCGCGCCGAATACTCCCACGCCCGCGTAAACAAGTGAGTTCACGAATCGGGTGCAGGGGTTTGTAAGGGCGGAGTAAAACTGCGCGCGGCGCCCGCAGACGTTAAGGCGCTCGTTTATTTCGCCGAATTGCTTTTCGGTCAGCTTCTCAAAGCCGAAAGCCTTTACCAGGCGCTGTCCGCCGATGTGCTCATCAATATAACCCGTAAGCTCGCCCTTTATCGAGGACTGCTCCTTAAATTTGTTGAAGCACAGCTTGGATATCACCGCCGCCACCGCGAAGGACAGCGGGGTAATGCATACCACTACCAGCGCTATCTGCCAGTTGAGGGATACCATAAAGCACAACGTTCCTATTATTGTGACAACGCCCGTGAAAAGCTGCTGAAAGCCTTGCAGCAAGCCCTCGGAGATAGCGTCGACGTCGTTTACTATGCGGCTGATGATATCTCCGTGAGCGTTCACGTCGATATAGGAAAGGGGGAGCTTCTGCAAATGGGCGAAAGCGTCCCGCCGCAGCGACTTGACTGTGGTGTGGGTTATCTTGTTGGTGGCAAAGTACATAAGCCACTGGCACAGCGCCACGGGCGGTATTATAGCGGCTATCCCTATCAGAATGGGGTACATAGCTTCAAAATCCACACCGCTGTCGGTAATACAGTCCACCGCGTTTCCTATCAGCACGGTGGTGTACAGCGAGAGCAGCACGCTTGCCGCGGCGCAGATTATCGTTATGACCACAAGCCCCATCTGAGGCTTGACATATTTCAGAATGCGCAGGAGAGCACCTTTTTTATTACTCATGCTTCCGCCTCCTGTTCCGCTATTTCCTGTTCGGTGTATTGGGTAAGACATATCTCGCGGTACACCGAGCAGCTTTTGAGAAGCTGCGAGTGTGTGCCGATACCCACTGCCTGCCCGTCGTCCAGCACGATTATCTTGTCCGCGTGGCGGATAGAGTTTGCTCTCTGCGAGATGATGACAGAGGTTATCCCGCCGCGCTGTCTGAGCGCTCCGCGCAGCTTTGCGTCGGTGGCGTAGTCAAGGGCGCTGGAGCTGTCGTCAAGTATCAGTATCTCAGGACATTGCGACAGTGCGCGCGCTATGGCGAGGCGCTGCTTCTGACCTCCCGAGAGATTTTTTCCGCCCTGGAGGATCCTGTGATCGAGACCGCCCTCCAGCGTGTCGGTAAATTCTTTTGCCTGCGCCGTTTCAAGGGCGCTCCGAATCTGCTCGTCGGTTATGTCGGTCCTGCCGAGGGTCATATTTTCCCGCAGAGTTCCGCTCAAAAGCTCCGTTTTCTGCGGAACCAGCCCGATCATTCGCCGAAGCTGCGCGGTGGGGTAGTCCTTAACGTCCGCGCCGTTTATTTTTACCGAGCCGCTGTCACGGTCGTAGAATCTGCACAGCAGGTTTATAAGCGTTGATTTTCCCGAGCCCGTGCCGCCGATAACGCCGAGAGTTTCCCCCCTGTTAAGCGTGAAGGATATTCCCTCTAAAGACTTTTCGCCGCCGATATAGGAGAAATGCACGTCGTCAAATTCTATCGCCGGAGCGTCCGCATAGGTTTCGGGGGAGCTTTCCGCGCCCTTTATCGAGGGTGCGGTGTCAAATATTTCGTTTATTCTCTGCGCGGAGGCGGCCGCCTTGGTGAAGATGGTAACCAGATTAGCCACTACCACCAGCGCCAGCGATATCTGGGTCATATAGTTTACCAGCGCTATGACCTTTCCCTGGGAAAGTCCGCCCGCGTCCGCGGAGATACCGCCCAGCCATACTATCAGCAGATACGCGATGTTTACCGCTATGAATATCGCGGGATTGAGCAGCGCGTTTATCCGTCCCGCCTTTACCGCGAATTTACGGTATTCCTCCGCGGTCTCCTCAAAGCGCCGCGCCTCGTAGTCCTGCCGCGAAAAGGCTCTTACCACCCTCACGCCCGACAGGTTCTCGCGGGTTATGCGGGAGATGCCGTCAAGGGACTTCTGCTGCTTTTTGAAGAGCTTCACGCCCGCGCTCATGATAGGGTACATTACCGCCACGATAGCGACCATTGCTCCCACAAAAATAAGCGAGAGCTTTGCGTCTATCGTAAAGGACATTATCGCCGCGCCGATCACAAGAAAAGGCGCTCTCACCACAAGCCGTATCAGCATCGCGACGGCGGTCTGTATCTGGTTTACGTCGTTGGATATCCTTGTTACCAGCGCGGGAGTTCCCAACGCGTCTATTTCCTTGTAGGAAAGCGTATTTATATGCGCGTACAGATCGGCGCGCAGCCGTGTTCCCACACCCTGCGAGGCGACCGAAGCCATATACTGGCACACCAGCGCGCAGCCAAGCCCGCACACCGCGAGTATTATCAGCGTTATCCCGCGGCGCAGGATAAAATCCGTATCGCCCCGGGCTACTCCTATGTCGATAATTTCCGCCATTACCAGCGGCACGATAAGCTCAAATATTGCCTCAGTCAGCTTGCAGGCGGGACCCAGCGTGACGTGCAGCTTAAAATGCTTAAGATATCTCGCAAGCCTTATCAAACCTATATACCTCCGGAATTTTTTGTTGATCTTAGCTATTATCCCTTTAAGCTATGTTGACGAGAACTGAATGTTGTAAGAACTGAATGTTGACGAGAATTAAATGATTTAAAAAGAATTTCAAAATTCTCACTAATCACACTCCGCTCGCTCACTTCGTTCGCTCTCTGCGCGTGCTTAGTGAGAACCGCGCAGCATTTGCCATTAAGGCAAATGCGCGACTTTTTGAAATTCCGATGCGCGGGCGGTATGTTGCCCTTTGTTAGCGCCCCTATTATGCGCGGGCGTTATATATCAGCTTCTCGGCTTTCTCTTATATTTAGCCTTATCCTCATACATAAGCCTGTCGGCAAGCTCTATAAGGGAATCCACATCGTCTATTCCGTCCAGCGGAGCGCAGTAGACTCCTATGCTGACCACTACCTTAAAGGGATACCCCGACTCGCTGTTGAGCCGTTCAAGCGCCTCGCGGAAACGCTCCCGATAGCTTCTTCCGCGCTCCACGGCGTCGCCGCGGCATATTCTCGCCGCCACGAACTCGTCGCCGCCGAAGCGGGAGCAAACCGTCTCATCATCCTCCGCCGCCTCGGCGAGCGCCTTTGCGGTGATTATCAGCGCGTCGTCCCCCGCGGCATGCCCGAAGTTGTCGTTTATGTACTTCATGTCGTTCATGTCCGCGGACACTACGAATATATCCTGCGCCCTGCGCAGCCTGCCGCTGCGGAATTTATCGTAAAACCCGTATCTGTTGAATATTCCCGTAAGCTGATCGTGGGTGAACAGAAAGCTCAGACGGCTGTTGAGGCTCAGCATATGCTCGTGCAGGCGTATTGTCTCTATGCAGCGGTTTACCATAAGAGAAAAACTGTGAATGCTCTCGGTGTGCTGCTCGTAGGTCACATATGGCGTTGCAAGGTATCCTATCGCCCTGTCTTGAAAATGTATGGGCAGTATAAACGCCGCGTTGTTCTCGCCGAACACGGGCGAAAGGTCGGGCAGAAACTCCCTTGAGTCAAAATCGCAGCCCTCGCCGCTGTTGTCGTCAAAAATACTTACAAACAGATTCATCTCCTGGGGATAGACGCATTCCTTTTTTTCTTCGGGTATATCCTCTCCGTCAAAAAGGCTTATAAAGCTCTTTGCCACGCCCAGCGCCGAGCCTTTCATGCCCCTCCGATGCAGAACCTCTCTGAAATTATCGGGGGTGGGATTAGCGGCGATCTGGTCCTCCGTGCCGTCCATATGTTCCTCGTAACTTCTTGTGTAGGAGTAGTTGTGAATAAGATCCATAAGCGTATGATTGATCTCATACATATTTTTCGACTCGCAGCCGCAGCTCTCCGAAAAGCGGGTGGTGTACTGAAGCTCCGTTTCGCAGCGGGCGGCGTTTTTATCCCCGCATATCCTGTCGAGCATACTTACGATCTCTTTCCCCAGCTTATCCGTGTCCATAAACGCGGTGCAGAGTCTGGGCGAGTGATACTTCTCCGTTTCAATTCCGTCAAAGCCCGTAACTATAACGTCTCCGGGAACTCGGTATCCCTTTTCACCCAGCTTAAGGCATACTGCCATAGCCATGCTGTCGTTGCAGCACACAAAAGCGTCTGGAAGAGACTCCCCGCTCGCGAAAAACTCATCCATAGCCTGATATGTCGGCATTTCCCAGAAATCGCCGTACATTATATCCTTTTCCTCCAGCGTCAGCCCGCTGCGCGCCATTACCTCACGACAACTGTCTATTCTTGTCTGGGAGAAGTCGTTGTTGCGCACTCCCGCCACCAGCTTTATTCTGCGGCAGTTATGCGCCTTTATAACGTGCTCCACTATACGGCTGAACGCGTCGCCGTATCCGAAAAAAACGCGTGAAGCCCCCGGCGTTTCCACATCGATAGATATAAGCGGAACATTGTGAGCGGCACACCGCGCGGCGGTCTTTTCCACCACCGACTTGTCATTTATGCTTGTGGGGTAGATTATCACCGCGTCCAGCTCGTCATAATTCATCACATCGAAAACGCTCGCGGCGCCCAGGTCGTTTTTGGTCTTGTAATACAGATCCTCAAAGCAGTGGAAAATATAAAGCCTGTATTTCCCGCTTTCCTTAATATACTTCACCAGGCTTGCCAGAAAAGGTTTTACCGGCTCCTTCTGCGCCATAGCGCACACCACGCCGATATTCATGAACTCTTTCATACTCTCGCCTCTTATTCTTAAAAAAATTTTCCGTGACCCGCCCGCAAAACTCCGCTGCGCTCCGTTTTCGCGGGCTCTCGCGGACAATTTTCCTGCGTGGGCGTTATACTGCTCTTTGCGAGCGTTTTTTTGCTGCGCGTGCTAAGTGTTATCCTTTGCCAATAATTCTTTTGTGCGGTTTTAATAGCGGGGAAAGGGAAGCGGGAGTACGGGGGAAACCGCCGCAGCGAAGCATGCTGCTATGTTGTAGGTTTTGTAAAAACCGATAACACGGCAGACCGGCACGAACGAAGTTCGCGCGGTGCTTAGCGGTTTGTGATCTGAGGGGGGAAATTTTTCCGCTTTTGCCGGATCGTTTTCTTCCCCTCGCAGGCGGCTTCCGACCTCCTCATGAAGGTTTCGCCACGGTTAAAGGCGAGACAATCGGAAAAATTATCTGAACCCGTAAAGCTGTACTTGCTCGAAGCCGTCAAGCAGCTCCCCCGAGAGCTTAAACGCGATATCGACGCCGCGCGCCACGCACTCTATGGGCTTATCCGCCACATAGCAGGGAGCGCCCACACAGTCCGACACCAGCTCCGCCATGCCGCCGAGCATAGCGCCGCCGCCCGTAAGCGTGATACCGCTCGACAGGATATCGCCCACAAGCTCGGGCGGGGTGGATTCCAGCACCAGCTTTATCTGCTCCACTATTTCCATCGCGTTATCGTGCAGCGCGTCATAAATATCTATATCCGATATCTCAATGCTTTCGGGGAGCCCCTTTATAAGGTTACGCCCGCGAACCACCATTTTGCTCTCGCCTGTCGGCTTGAACACGTTGGCTATCTGCATTTTAGCCTTTTCCGCGGTCTTTTCGCCGATAAGTATCTTGTACTTCTGTGTAATGTGGCGGATTATCGCCGCGTCGAATTTGTTTCCCGCCATCTTGATGGAGCGCGACTGCACGATTCCGTTAAAGGACACGATAGCCACGTCCGCCGTGCCGCCGCCGATATCCACGACCATAGTGCCGTTGGGCTTTGAGATATCCACTCCCGCGCCGATAAGCGCCGCGATAGGCTCCTCTATCAGGAATACCTTGCGCGCTCCCGCGGAAAGCGCAGCCTCTACGACCGCCCTTTTCTCAACGTCCGTGATGGATGAGGGCACGCACAGCACGACGCGGGGCTTTACCATAAAGCCGTTGTTTGCCATGTGGATAAATTCTTTGATTATTGCCTGCGTCATGTCGTTGTCCGAGATAACGCCGTCCTTGAGCGGGCGCACCGCAACGATATATTCCGGCGTTCTGCCGATCATCTTGTATGCCTCTTTGCCTACCGCTACGACCGCCTTTTTCTTCTTATCATAAGCCACCACCGACGGCTCGTTGATAACGATGCCCTTGCCGCTGACGGTAATAATAATATTTGCTGTTCCCAAGTCTATTCCGATATCAAGTGCCATTTAAATCTCCCTGTTTTTCTCATAACTTTATTTTTGGTTTATTCTGTAATATTATACCACTTTTTTGCTGAAATTGCAATAAAATGAGGGCAGTCCGCATTTAAAAATAGCAGGAGTAAACCTCTGTGTTTTTGTTTATTTTAGACAAATCCCCCGCGCTCCGTCAATTCCGCCGCGCGTTTGATAAGAGCGATCCTTTTGTTCTCCAGCCGTCCGTCTATGACCTCCGCGAGCAGTTCCTTAAGAACCCGTCCCAGCTCGGGCGACGGCGGCAGCAGCTCCTTGAGATCGTTGCCGTTTACCGCCAGCTCCTTTACCGTAAGGCAGGGCTTTTCGGCTTCTATCGCGCTCACCTTTTTCAGCGCCTCATAATATTGGGGTATCCTGTCGCGGCAGAACTCCCGCTTTGCCATATCGTCCGCGATGTGCGCGACGATAATATCACGGAGCAGCTCCCCGTGCTTTGAGAGCTGCCGCCGCAGAAATCTGCCCGAAAGCTCTATCGGCAGATCGTGATATTTGATTATTCCGCATATCCGCTCCCGATCCGCGTTGGAGCACTTCAGCCGCCTTAACACCCCGTCGGCGATCTCCGCGCTGATGTTCGCGTGCCCGTAATAGTGCCCCTCGCCGTCCTCGCCGAAGCTACGGCAGTGCACCTTGCCGCAGTCGTGCAGCAGCATGGCAAGACCTAAGGCGGTCTCCGTTTTTTCGTCGTATTCCGCCCCCGTCCCGTTAAGAGCCTCTTTTACCGCCCCCACGGCTCTCACGGAATGCTCGTAAAGAGCGCTGTCGTGGTAGCGTGAGTGCTGCTCGAAGCCTATCTCCGGCGCAAGTTCGGGTATTATCTCCGAAAAAATCTCGGGGAACTGCCGCAGCACCCGTTCCGCGTCTTTTCCGCGTATAAGCTGCTTGAGCTCCGCGAGGATCCTTTCCGCCGAAACCTTTTTAAGCAGCCTGCGGCTCTCAACGGCGTGGCGGGCGGTGTTCTCCTCTATCTCAAATCCCAGAACCGCCGAAAATCTCAGCGCTCTCATTATCCTCAGCGCGTCCTCGGAAAACCGCTTTTCGGGCGCTCCTATACAGCGGATAACTCCGCTTTTTAAATCATCTTGCCCGCCGAAAATATCCACAAGCACGCCTCGTCCGTAAGCCATGCCGTTTACAGTGAAATCCCGCCGTGCCAGATCCTCCTCCAGGCTGCGCGTAAACGACACGCTTTCGGGGTGACGTCCGTCGCGGTAATCGCCGTCTATCCTATACGTCGTGACCTCAACCTGCCTGCCCTCGGAGATTACCGTTACCGTCCCGTGTTTTATCCCGGTCTCTACCACCTTAAGCCCGCCCATGCTCCTCTTGGTTTCCTCGGGGAGCGCCGATGTTGCCACATCATAATCATGGGGAACCTTACCCGACAGCGCGTCCCTTACGCAGCCGCCGACGACGTAAGCCTCGTATCCCGCGTTCTCCAGGGCCCCGATGACCGCCGCAACATAATTCGGTATATTCACAGAACGTGCACCTCCCCGTTTTCATCTGCATACAAAAAGCGCCGCGAATATTTCCGCGACGCTTCTATGCTGATTTTTGCGGAACACTATCCGCTGCTGCTCCCGCGGCGGGAAAAGGGGATTTTCCTTACCGTTTTCACAGCTTATGATGGAGCGGATTACGAGGCTCGAACTCGCTACCTCCACCTTGGCAAGGTGGCGCTC
>CAMWLH010000064.1 GCA_947175045.1 uncultured Clostridia bacterium
CTTTACAAGGCTGAGGTCTGCGGGAACGTCCCGCCCGGGCTTTGTAAGGCTGACGTGCGGTCTGTCCGCTTCTATCGCCTGCGCCACTATGCTGTTTATACGGCTGCTTTCGATGTCGATGTAACTGCGGGCTATCTCCTTGACGTCGCCGAGCCTGCGGCAGGTTTCCTCTTCGGACAGACCCTCGTTTGCGCTCGCTTTGAAATGCTCCTCAAAATCCGAGAAAATGTCCGAGCTTGCGTCCACGCCTATTCTGTGAAGCTCGTTATGGAGCTGAAACAAAAAATCTTCCCTGTTATTCGCAACCATTACCCTTTGTCCCCTTTCAGCAGCTTATTCACGCTGTCTATAAACTCAAACCATTCGCCCGAGAGCCTTTCCAGCTCACTCGCGCCTATGTCTGTTATCTTGTAGTATTTCCGCGGCGGACCCTCCTGCGATTCCACAATATAGCTGTCTATCGTTCCCGAATCCTTAAGCCGCTTCATAAGAGGGTATATCGTGCCCTCCGTCACCTGCATACATTCCGAAATTCTGTTCACCAGCTCGTAGCCGTAGCAGTCGTGCTCGTTCACTATCGACAGAACACACAGCTCCAGAGTTCCGCGCTTTAACTGAGAATTCATTCTCTCACGCACCTCCAAAAAGAGCAGAGCCCAAAAGATTATTTTTCTCGCTATGCCCTACTTTATACTTCAAGGTATCTTGCTTTACAAGGTACCCCGGTCTAAAAAAATCCGACGCCACAGCTTATCGGTCTTTCGTATCTTACAGTCTTATTATACCACAAGGTATTATGTTTTGCAAGGTACTAAATGAACAAAAATAGCAGGAAATTTATTGCCTGCTATTGGTAAATATACACAAATCATTGGGAGCCGTTGTGATTTTGGAGCTTAAAGGCGGTTTTAATGAGAGCAAGAGCAATCGATTTTTCCTCCTCGGTCTTGCCGGATAGGAAGTGGAGTATCTGCATAGACACCGCGTCTATGCCCAACAAATTCGTGTCCGACACAGTAAAAACATCGGCTATTGAAACGTTCATTGCACTGCATATTTTATTGAGCGTGCTGACCGTAGGGTTTGCCGTGCCGCGCTCAAGCTGACCATAATAAGAAACGGTTATATCCGCGCGAAGAGATACTTCTTCTTGTGTAAGACCCCGTTCACAGCGAAGCTGCCGCAGTCTTTCTCCATAATCAAATTTGTTATCCATATTACTCCTCCTTATCTTATTTTAATAATTTGTATAAATATTATCAACGTACTATAATAACTAAAACAATTAGTTATTATAGTGTTGAGACAGGGCATTCTTAATATGTTATAATATCATAAGAGCGCGAAAAAACAGATTCTTGTCAACATAACTTAACGGCAGCAGGGAGGAAAAATGCAGAACAGAATGTTTAATATTCAACCGCATAAAGAAGTCGTAAAGGTTTCGCCCGAGGGGAGCGTTACGGTTCCGAAAAGCATGTGCGAGCAGATAGGGCTTATAACGAGGGCGGAGTGCGTTATAAGGAATAATGAGATCATAATTCGACCCTGCAAGGATTTCACGGGGGATTCGGTAGAGGGATTTCTTATAAGGGAGCTTATGTCAAAGGGGTTCAGCTATGACGCGCTCGAAGCGGAATATGACAAGATACGCCCGAGATTTTATGCCGCAACAAGGAAAACGGAGGAACTTTGCCGCTCCGCGTTTGAAAACGGCGAGGAGCTCTGCCGCGTTGAGGAGCTGCTGGACGTGAATAAGGCGGGCGAATGCCGCCTGCTGCTTCTGGAGGGTGCGGAACGGTTTTTCCGCAGTCTGGAGCAGGGCGAGGCTCGGGACGCGCTGGGCAGAGCGCTGCTGGCTCTGTCGGATAACCCGTACAGAGGAACGCCGTCGAGAAAGCTGCTCTCGGATTTTTATGTGTTTACGGTAAAGTCGGGCGAGGAGCGGTTTGATATAATTTATCGGATATTCGCGGAGGGGAAGAAGGTTACCGCGATAGTTTCCGCACTCTCCATTGAGGAGATGTACAACGAAATAAAATCGAATATGGAATAGGAAGCAACCTGTGGTTGCATAAATTCCAAGCAGAGTTGGTGGCAAAAACATTTTATTCGTGATATAATACACTCAGAAAGGAGGTGTTGGAAATGGGTATAGGAACCAGAATTCAGCAACTGCGGATAAACAATGGACTTACACAGGAGAAGCTGGCTGAAATGCTCAATGTTTCAAGGCAATCCGTTTCAAAATGGGAAATGGAGCAGTCGCTGCCCGAGGTGGACAAAATTGTTCTTATGAGCAAATTGTTCGGAGTCGGAACCAATGAAATATTATTGGAAGCGGCGGATATAAAAAAGCTCCGCCCGCAGGAGATACATCTCGGTTCGGTATATCTCATCGCGAGAGATTTTGAAAAGTCCGTTGCTTTTTATGAAAAGCTCTTGTCAATGACGGTATCCACCCGCAACTGCGGTAATAAATTTGCCGAGTTTTTCTTTGACAACAAATGTCTTGCCATAATGAACGAGGCAAATCTTCCGGTACATCACTATGTCGACGGCGATCACAAATTTGTTCTTAATTTCTGGGTCGAGGATCTGGATCGCGAGCATAAAAGACTCAAGGAACTGAACATCGGTCAAATCACCGAAATCGAAAAAGTTCATGAGGGCTATTACCATTTTGACATTTACGACCCCGACAAAAACGTGTGCGAAATTACAGGAGGATTTAATGATGGAAAAGATGAATAATATATGCCAGAGCTGCGCCATGATGATGATGAAGGACGGCGACCACGGCACAAACGCGGACGGAAGCGTTAATGTAGATTATTGCAAATACTGTTTCTCCGACGGTCATTTCACGAAAGATGAAACCTTGGAGGAAAGAATAGAGGACGATATCAGGTTTTGGATCGACGACGACTGCAAAACTCCGGAAGAAGCCCGCGAGAAGATGAGAAAAATATTTCCCACACTGAAAAGGTGGAAATCTGTTTAAATTTGATTTTTTTCGCGAGAGCCGCATTAGGCTCTCGCGAAAAACTTCAGCAATTCCCTTGACAAAATCCGCACGCGGTGTTATAATAAAAGAGCTGGGGGGACTTCTTCGGAGGTTGAGAGGGCGCTTGCCCGACCCTTTGAACCTGTTGGTTAATACCATTGTAGGGAAGCGGATTTCGGATTTTTTCGCCCCTTCGCATGAGGGGGCGTTTTTTATGGGGGAATATCATGATCAAAAAATGTCTTACGATAGCGGGCTCGGACTGTTCGGGCGGCGCGGGGATACAGGCGGACTTAAAGACCTTTTCGGCTCACGGCTGCTACGGCGCGAGCGTTATCACCTCGGTAGTGGCGGAGAATACCTCGCGCGTGATATCGGTATACAACTTGCCGGTTGAGGAAATCGAAAAGCAGATTGACGCGGTGTTTGAGGATATCGAGATAGACGCGGTAAAGCTGGGCATGCTGCCCACTGCGGAGATAATCAGAGCGGTTGCGGAAAAAATGCGGCAATACAAGCCGCGTTGGATAGTCTGCGATCCCGTTATGGTCGCAACAAGCGGCGACGCACTTTCGGAAAGCGGCATCTGCCAAGCGTTCATAGATAATATGTTTCCGATAGCTGATCTTATCACACCGAATATCATTGAAGCGGAGGAATTTCTCGGCGGTTATATCGAGGACGTTGTCAATATGAAAGAAGCCGCGCGTATACTTAATGAATACGGCGCCAAAAACGTTCTTGTCAAAGGCGGCGATTTAGACGGCGACCCCGTGGACGTTCTTTTTGACGGTAAAGAATATTTTGAATTTTACGCAAAGCGTGTAAATTCCCCCAACACACACGGAACGGGCTGCACGCTGTCCTCTGCGATAGCCGCGAATCTGGCTAACGGCGCGGAAATGAAAGAGGCGGTGCGGCTGGCTAAGGATTATATCACAAACGCTATCGAGAGCTCCTATACGGTGGGAAAGGGGCACAGCCCCGTACACCATTTTTACGATATATGGAAATAGACATGAGGGATTTAAATGGCAAGGCAGATTGGTACACCGTTCTGCTGCGCAATATGAAGGTGCTGTCAAAGACCTATCCCGACCTTACGGGCTTTAAGACAGCCCTTGAAATCATATAAAAGGAGAAAAATCATGAAAAAGATACCCGTAGAATTGAAAAAGTATGAGGAATATCTGAGAAGCACCGAAAAGCCCGCCAACGAAATTACTTTCAAGTGCGGCTCTACTCTTCCTTGGGAGAGCAAGTGCGGCGGATGTCCGTATCTCGAAAAAGAGGAGGATTACCCGCGGGACGGAGAAGGCAAGCCCATGATGTTTCTGGCGCAGATAAACCTTGACGGTATGCCGCCGCTGGAGGACTTCCCCGAGCACGGGCTGCTCCAGTTTTACATAGGGGACGATGACTATTTTGGCGGGGATTCCGACTGCAAGGTGATATATATTCCCGAATATAAAAAAGACGCGGGCGCGCTTATTAAAGAAAATCCCTTTGAGAACGACTATATGGGATACACGCCGTTTTCCGACGAGGGAAAAATGAAATTCAAGCCAAAGACTATGTTTATCGGCGCGAACTGCCGCGAATTTGAGGAGAAATTCAATAACAAGGTATCGGAGGACGAATGGGACGCTCTTTATCATCTGTGCTACCCCGAAGGCTGCCTTGTGGGCGGATATCCGCTTTTTGTACAGCACACTCCGCCCTATTATGACGACGGAAAGTTTGATGTGCTTTTGCTCCAGCTTGACGTGGAGGACGATTGCGGGATAATGTTTGGCGACTCGGGAAACTGTGTTTTCCTGATATCCAAAGAGGATTTGAAAAACAGGAATTTCGACAATGTGCAGTATGACTGGCAGTGCTGCTGACGGGAGATATTTATGAGCATAGAGGAGCAATTCAATATCATCGCGCGGGAATACGACGTCAACCGTCGGAAATTCATACCCTGCTTTGAGGATTTTTATCAAAGCACAACGGATTTTATAGCGGCGAATATCACCGCGCCCGCGCGGGTTCTTGATCTTGGCGCGGGAACGGGGCTGCTTACCCAATTCTGGTACAGGCATTTTCCCGACAGCGAGTATCTGCTTGTGGATATCGCCGACGAAATGCTTAATGTCGCGCGCAAAAGGTTCGCGGGAGCGGGCAATGTGTCTTTTCGGCTGACGGATTTTACCGAGGTGCTCCCCGAGGGGAGGTTTGATGTAGTCGCTTCGGCTCTGTCCGTTCACCATCTGGAAGACCCCGAAAAATCAAAGCTGTTCGCAGGGATTTACAATAAACTGCCCGAGGGCGGGCTTTTCGTGAACTACGATCAATTCTGCGCGGGCGAGCCCGTGATGAACAAATGGTTCGACTCCTGCTGGGAAAACAGTCTGCCGCAAAGGGGGCTTACCGAGCATGACATAGAGCTCTGGCGGGAGCGCCGCAGGCTGGACAGAGAGTGCTCCGTCGAGGATGAGATTGAAATGCTGCGCGGCTGCGGATTTAAAACAGTAAAGTGCGTTTATTCATACCAAAAATTTTCGGTTATCGCCGCAATCAGATAGCGTTCGGCAGTAAACGGGGGGAGATATGGGAAAGCAGATCAACTATTGGCTGGAATTTGACAGCTTTGTGCTTGCGGCACAAAGGGCGCTGGAGCTCGGCTGCACTATCGTAAGAGAAGACCTGGACGAAAAGGACTGCAAAGTCACCGAGAGCCGTGATATCGGCATTGTTACCGATGACAACCGAGCCTGCTACTTCTTCCACCTGCCGGAAGCGGGCGATATCTCAATCAAGAAATACGACTGCGGCTATCGGCTGGATCGAGGTTTCAACGAATGTGAAAACTCCGTTATCGAAGCCGGTTTCTCCCGAATACCGACCGACAGCAGGGAAATATTCCGTGCGCGTCTGTATCTCACAACGGGGTATTATGACGGCAATAATACGTTCATTTACAGACCCGACTGCATAGTAAAGGTGTATAACTCGCTTGCGAGATATGTTAAAAAACTCGCTCCCTATACCGAGCTTACGGGCAGCTATATAAGCATGAGAGAGGAAAACTACGGTCAGCGGGTCGAGTATAAACACAAGGAGTATATTTCGCCGTACTGTCTTAAGCTTATGGACGAGGGGTATTCGTTAAAATAACAAGGTAACATCGGAGGATAACTCCGTTACACCTCGGGCGGGGAGCGCCGTTTCGGGGATATTTTCAGCGAGGGAACGCGTGTTTCGCGGTGAGAGGATACTTCGGAGTATCGACCGGCGGACGGGCAAGCCCTGACCGTAACGCATTGCGCGGCGCTGAAAATACCGCCGCGCGGAAAGAGGTATCATTGTGAAAACCAACATCAAAAAGCTATGCATGGCGGCGTTCCTTACGGCGCTGGCGGTCGTGGGGTCACTGTTCTCGTTCCCGTTTCTCGGGGCGAAATGCAGTCCCGTCCAGCATCTTGTGAATATCGTCGCGGGAGTGTATCTGGGTCCGTGGTGGGCGCTGGGGAGCGCGTTCTGCGCAAGTCTTATCCGCAACATCTTCGGGCTCGGCTCTCTTATGGCGTTCCCCGGGTCTATGGTGGGAGCGTTCCTGTCGGGGGTCATGTTTCATTGGGTATTCAAGAAAAAATCCCTTGCGGTAAGGCTTCCGTTCGCGTATATCGGGGAGCTTTTCGGAACATCGGTCATCGGCGGAACGCTGTCGTTCCCCATCGCCTACCTGCTGATGAACAACACCGCCGCAACGCTGTTCGGCTTTGTGTTCCCCTTTTTCGCGTCAAGCGTGGTGGGAACGGTCATTGCGGCGGTTCTGGTAACGGGAATGAAGCGGGTAAAGGCTCTGGATTCCTTCTTTGGCGAAGACAAGGTACATACGGGATAACGGGGGGAGATAATTGGACGAGAATTTCATATCCGCAATAACGGCAATGAGAGAAAAGCGCCCACTGGTTCACTGCATAACCAACTACGTCACCGCGGGGGACACGGCGAATATGCTGCTGGCGGCGGGAGCCTCCCCTATAATGGCAGACGATCCCGCCGAGACCTCGGAAATCTCCGCCCGCGCGGACGCCCTTGTGCTGAATATGGGAACGCTGTCCGAGCGGCATATCGAGGCAATGCTGAAAGCGGGAGCGTCCGCCAACCAAAAGGGCATTCCAATTGTGCTCGACCCCGTGGGGGTGCACCTGTCGGAATTTCGCCGTGCCGCGGCGCTTAAGATAATTACCGAGATAAATATTACAATCCTGCGCGGAAATATCTCCGAGATTTTATTTATGGGCGGTATCCCCGTGGAGTCGCGCGGCGTGGACAGCGTAAACGAGCGCGAAAGCGGTCTTGATCTCACAGCCGCCGCGGAGGTCGCCCAAAGATATAACTGCGTATGCTGCGTGACCGGCGAAAAGGATATCGTAACCGACGGCTGCGAAGCGGCAAGGCTGCTGAACGGCTGCACGGCGCTTAAACGGGTAACGGGCGCGGGCGATATGACTTCCGCGCTTATCGCAGCGTTCGCGGCGGTGAGCAAGCCCTTTTCGGCAGCGGTCTGCGGCACGGCTTTTATGGGAATATGCGGCGAGCTTTCGGAATACGCCCCCGAATGCCGCTATATGGGCAGCTTCCGCGCGGGGCTTTTCGACAAGGCGGGAATGAGCGCTGAAGAGCTCGCCGCTCATATAAGGAGAGAATAAAATGCGAAATATAGACTATACTCTGTACCTTGTGACGGACAGGGAGCTTATGTCCTGCCCGACCGTCGAGGAGTCCGTGGAACGCGCCGTCGGGGGCGGGGCAAGCGTGGTTCAGCTGCGCGAAAAGAGCTGCTCCTCGCGGGAATTTTACGAGCTGGCGGTCAGAGTAAAAAGGATCACCGCCGCTCTGAACGTTCCGCTTATCATCAATGACAGAATAGACATCTGCCTTGCGGCGGACGCGGACGGAGTTCACCTCGGGCAGAAGGATATACCCTGCGCCGCCGCGCGGAAAATTCTGGGCGGAGACAAAATAATAGGAGTTTCCGCCGCGCTCCCCGAGGAGGCAAGGCGGGCGGAGCTCGACGGCGCGGACTACCTGGGAGTGGGCGCGGTCTTTTCCACCTCCACCAAATCCGACACTCGCCCCGTAACTCCCGAAATTATAAGGCAGATACGCGCCGCCGTGAGCATTCCCTTTGTGGCTATTGGCGGGATAAACAAAGGCAATATCTCACAGCTTTGCGGCTTGGGGATAAACGGCGCGGCGGTGGTTTCGGCAGTCGTCGCGCAAAAGGATATCGAAGCAGCCGCGCGGGAAATGCGGGCGGCTGCGGAAAAACTGTAAAGAAAATCGGCGGGAGCACCGCCGATCTTTTATTCTTCTGATGTGTTTACAATATCGCTTTGAAGTGTCTCACCTTCCTCGGTAGATATCGTATCGATAGTTTGAATATTATCTGAGCTGTCTTGCGGAAGCTCCGCGCCGTAATACGAATAGATATTATCGACCTTAGAGATCGTCCCGTCGCTGTTGAGAGTATATCCGGTATAGGCACCGACAGAGGAAGCAAACTCATAATTCAGCGCAAGCAAAATAACATCCGTACCATCCTCGCCTAATCCCGCAAGTCTTACCGGCGTATATTCCTGCAACTTGATCTGATCCAAAAGTATCTCCGCCGAATTTTCAATATATTCTTCAAGGGAAACCTTATTCTCCCCAAGCTCGTTCCAGCTATCGGTAAAGGCTGCGGCATAATCATATCCACACAGTTCTATCCGACCGTCCTCGATATGAATGTAGCTGTCGTCATTATTTGACAAATAATACCCATTGTCAAGTACAATATCTGCCGCAGCGGCGATAGTGTCC
>CAMWLH010000065.1 GCA_947175045.1 uncultured Clostridia bacterium
GAGGAAAGAAAGCGAGGACAACAAAGATGAATAAATTACACAGGCTTTGGCGCGGAAAGCGCAAGGACACGCTTGAGTGGGCAGTGCTCGACCTTGCGGAGGTCGCTGCCAAAAAGGGATATATAGGCTTTGCAGTCAGCCTTGAAACGCTGGGTCAGTGCGTGGGCTTTACAGACCGTAACCGCAAGCCCATATTCGAGGGCGATATAGCGATCTACCACGGACCGTCCGGCAAGACTTGCAAAGGGAAGATTGTCTATTCCGGCAACAAAAGCCGCTTTGTTATGTTGACAAGCGGCGGGCAGACGTTCGCGGTCGAGCGGAAATACGCGAATTGCTATGAGGTCGTGGGCAATATTCACGATGTCCCGCAGCAGACTGAGGGAACAGAAAAAAGCCGCGCGGATTGACCCGACACGGCAAAGAAATATTTACACAGTGGTATTATACCACAAATGAAAGGAAAAGTCAAGATGGAAAATGATAAAGTTAAGGCGGATTTCTCCGTCGCGTTAAAGGAGTGGCGCGAAAAATCAGGGTTGTCGCAGCGAGCGTTAGCGGCTCGGATAGGAGTATGCCAAAGCGCGGTTTACAGATATGAACACAGCTGTATAAAGCCCTCTCCCGAAACAGCCCAGGCATTGATCAAGCTCGGATTTCCGCTTGAGAGCCTTCAATACGGCGGTCACTACAATAGAACGGCAAAAACCGCTTTGACAGACGAGGAAAGCGCGTTTGCGGAGAAGCATCACAAGTTGGTATTTTCGTATCTCTACAGTCGTTCGCTGAGTTATGAGAATTGGTATGACGTTGTGATATTTGGCTATCTCCATGCGGTTCAAATATGGTTTTTAAGAAAGGAACTGCACAAATATAAGTTTTCGGTGATTGCATACAGTGCAATGGGCGACGCGGTCAAAGCGGAACGTAAACGAATGCGCCACCGTCCAAAAATCGCGTGCTACCTTTATGATGTTGTTCCTTACACAGAGGGCATGACCTATGAAGATTACCTCTGCGATCCGCGCGACTGCGCGTTCGCGTTTTAGGAGGTGGACATATGCTGAACCAAGCACTTGAAAAATTAGAAAAGGGCATAAAGGGCGCGAAGCTCTCGCGGCATGGAAAAGCGGTAAGCACGCACGTTGTGGAGACTCTTAAGGAGTTCTGCAGGCAGAACGGCGAGTTTGCGCAGGCGGTGGCGCAGTCGGACAAAACGGTCGCGGACTGCGTGGAGGCTGCCGTCAAGGGCGCTGGGAATTACCTGTCGGATTTCGATGTGTACAGCCGCGCGGCGGGCTTCTGGTTTGAGGGAGCAAAGGTGAAGTTCACCATGACGATAGACCTTGGGGACGAGGGCTTCTCCAACGTTACCGCAGACGAAGCTAGTCCCGAGCCGCCCGCGAAAAAGGGTTTGTCCCTGTCGCTGGACGAGCTCCTGAAATGAGGTGGGCAGTATGAAAAAAGAACGCAAAGAGGCGCTCCTGAACCGTTTCCCGCCTGTGCCGGAGAACCTCATGCTTCAGATGGAAGGAAAGGGCGCGGCAAATTTCGCGATTTTTCTTACCCGCGGCGATGAGCTATTCGCGCGGTGCTTCCACCGCTACTGTAACAGGCGGATCGTGGAGCGTCAGCGCTATGTTTTCGCAAAGGACGGCTGCTGCCGATACGGTTCCGAGGAGGGAACGAGCTGGACGATCCGCACCGAGTTCAAAGAACCGGTGTTCTGTTTAGCCAGCTACGGCTATAACTTCGATAACTCATACACGGCGCTGAATACCGAAGCTGTCAAGCGGTCTTGTATGCGGTATTCCTACTTTGAGATGTACAAGGGCTCTTTGCCGATGGAGTATCTTAAATTCTACATAAGGCACCCGAACGTTGAGTATCTGATGAAATCCGGCTATGTCGGAGTCATTGGTGAAACCGAGGGCGGCTATTACTGGTCCGTGCGAAGGAAGCTTACCGCGTATCACAGAATAAACTGGAAAAGCAATAATCTTCTGAAAATGCTCGGGCTGAACCGCGGCGATTTTAAGACGCTCCAAGGCTCGGAGCACCTTTATGAACCGTATCGGGAGTGGAAGGAGAAATACCCGCAATACGATCCGCAAGAGCTTTTGACGCTTTCAAGGGTGTTTCGCTGGAATTTCGGAGAAGCGGAAAGCTTTTTGCAGGACACTGGCGTCAGACTGCCCCGCCTCGCGGAATATCTCGGCGGACAGGGAATAATGCCCCGCGATTACGGGGATTATCTCAACCAGTGCAGGGAGCTTCAATATAATCTGCGCGACACAGCGATATGTATGCCGCGTGATTTCGAGAAAATGCACACTCGGCTCTCAAAGCTGATCGAACACAGGCAGAGCGAGGAAGAACAGCGGCTTTTCAAGATGAATTATTCCGAGCGCAGGGCGCTGGAGTTCAGCAGCGGCGGGTTAATGATACGTCAGCCGAAATGCATAGACGAGATCATCGCGGAGGGCAAGGAACTCGAACACTGCGTCGGCGGCTACGCAGAGCGTCACGCGCAGGGAGCGCTCACGATAATGTTCCTGCGGAAGAAAAGCGAGCCGGACAAGCCATACTACACCGTCGAGGTGAGCAATGATTATAAAATAGTGCAGTGCCGCGGCTTGCGCAATAATACGGCGGATAACCCAAAGCCGAAATCGGTCGGGGATTTTGAAAAGAAGTATCAGGAATATCTGGACGGCATTGCTCAGAGCAAGGCTAAGAAAGCACGATTTTCCCGAAATCCGTCGGCGAAGCGGAGCGAACGCGGAGCTTTGGCGGCGGGATAGAGCGAACGCAGTTCGCTCGGTTCGGGGAAATCAAAATTAAAATCAGGAGGAAAACAGCATGATAGAACCGGCAGTAAGAATACCGCCCGCGGACGAAAGCAAGGCGGTAACGGACGAATACATCAAAGCGGTGAATCTCAACCGCAGGATAATTACGGCGGCGCAGCTCGCGCAGCAGTCGCTGTATGAGATGTGCATGGGCTTCAAGGAAATGCGGGACAGTGAGCTTTATAAAGAGCTCAGTTACTCAAATTTCGGGGAGTACTGCGAGAACGAAACGGGATTTAAGCGCTCCCAAGTTTATAATTATATTTCAATTGCGGAAAAGTTGCCACAGGATTTTGTCCAATCAATTGGACAAATCGGAATGACTAAAATGCTTCTGCTTTCAAATCTTGACGAAGAAGAACGAGCCGAAATAACGCAAAACACCGACCTTGAAAGCTCCACAGTGCGCGAGCTGGAGCAGCAGATAAAGCAGCTCCGCGCGGAACGCGACAGGGCAACCGCCGAAAAATCCGCTGCTGAAGCGGAGAACGCTGCGCGCGGCGACGCTGTGAGTGCTCTCGAAAAGGCGAAACGGGAGCTCGAAAACCGCATAACGACGCTTGAAAAGAACATCAAGGAGCTTGAGAACCGCCCCATTGAGACCGCCGTTGAATACGTCGACAGAATACCCGAGGATTACATAGCAAAAGAGGCTTACGAGCGCACCGTGCGGGATTACACCGCGCAGCTGGAGCAGGCGGACAACGACTTCCTGGAGGAAAAGCGGCGCGCTCACTCCGAAAAAACCGAGCTCGAAAAGCAGCTTGCGGACGTAAAGCAGCAGCTTGAGGCGGCGAAATCCGCGCCCGCTGCGCCCGATACCGAGGGCGTTTTCAAGGCGCATTTCACTAACGCTTACAACGCTCTGAACACGCTCGCGGAGTACGTTCAGAAGCATTCGGAGTTTGCGCCGAAGGTCGGCGCGTTGATGGACAATTTCACAAAATCTTTGGAGGCAATATCATGACGCTGTATGAAATAAACGAAAAAATCCGCGTGTTCCTCGAAAATAATATCGATACTGAAACGGGGGAAATTCTGAACCTCGATACGTTGGGCGATCTGGAGCTTGAACGCTCCGTAAAGCTGGAAAATTACGCGCTGGCGGTCAAGAATATCCGCGCGGAGATTGCGGCGATAAAGGCGGAGGAGGACGCTCTGAAAGCCCGCCGCGAACGGCTTTCAAACACAAAGAACAGGCTCGAAGCCGTGCTTAAGCAGGAGCTTGACGGTGAGAAATTCGTAACCGCGCGGGTTCAGATAACGCACAGAAAAACAAACTCGGTGGAGGTGCTGGACATTACGGCACTTCCCGAAAAGTTCCTGCGGTACAAGCCCGCCGAAGCGGATAAAACCGCCATCAAAGCCGCAATAAATGCGGGTGAAACGGTGGACGGCGCGAGGCTCGTCAACGGGCTTTCAATGACTATAAAGTGAGGTTACATATGATAAAATTTGAGGAAGCAAACCGAAAAAAGTCAAAGGCGCGGCTTGCGCTTGTCGGACCGTCGGGCGCGGGGAAAACCCTGTCGGCGCTGCTGCTGGCATATGGAATAACGGGCGACTGGAAGAAGATCGCGCTGATAGATACGGAGCACGAGCGCGGGCGCTTTTACGCGGAGCGCGAGGATTTCAATATTGGAAAATTCCTTTATGCTCCGCTTTATCCGCCCTATTCGCCCAACAGGTATATTGATTTTGTAAACTCCGCCGCGGAGGCTGTCGGCGAGGACGGCGCGGTTATCGTGGACAGCTTTTCACACGCATGGGACAACGAGGGCGGCGTGCTGGATATCAAAAACGAGATCGCCAGGACAAAGACGAACAATAATACCTTTTCCGCGTGGGACGAGGCGGGAAAGGTTCAGAACGGGCTTGTAAACGCTATTCTGTCCGTGCCCTGCCACACAATCGTTACCATGCGCACCAAAATGGCGTATGCTATGGAGGTGAATGACCGCGGGAAAACCGTCCCCGTAAAGGGGGGGCTTGCGCCGGTACAGCGCGAAAACGCGGAATATGAGTTCGATGTGGTGCTTCAGATAAACCGCGAGCATATCGCGTCCGCTTCAAAGGACACGACTTTTCTCGACAAGTGGAGCGGGGTTATTACTCCCGAGCTTGGAGCGCAGCTCGGCGCGTGGCTGAACGACGGCGAGGAGCCGACGCGCTGTGCGAACTGCGGAAAACTCATTCGGGCTACCGAAAAACGCTCTGTTAAAGAACTTGCGGACGCATCAACAGCTAAATTCGGGCGTATTTTATGCGCGGACTGCGCCAAGGCGGTGTTAGCAGACAGCAGCGAAACGCCCACGCAGCAAAATTTTTCGCAAGACGCTGCGAATGCGTAGCGTAGCGGAGCATTTGCGGCGGGATAGCGCCGACTTGTTCGGCGCGGTGCGAAAAATTTTTTAAAATAAGAGGCTAAGATGAACAAATTAAGACCGTATCAGAGTGATCTTGTGGAACAGCTCCGCGCGGCGTGGCGAGAGGGGTTCAAAGCGCCGTGTATCGTTCTGCCCTGCGGCGGCGGAAAGAGCTGCATTCTTGCTGAAATAGCGCGGAGAACTACCGCAAACGGCAAGCGGGTATTATTCCTCGTGCACCGCCGCGAGCTGGTGGAGCAGATCATCAAAACGTTTGTGAGCTGGGGCGTAGATATGCGGTTCTGCGAGGTCATGATGGTTCAGACCGCGGCTCGGCGTCTCTCGGAAATACTCCCGCCAAAGCTGATAATGACCGACGAGAACCACCATTCCCCGGCGGCGAGCTACAAAAAAATCTATGAGAAATTTCCTCAGACCCTGCGCGTTGGAGTTACCGCGACCCCGACGCGCCTTAACGGAAGCGGGCTCGCGGACGTGAACGACAAGCTGATAATCGGCGTTTCCGCGAAATGGCTTATCGAAAATAACTGCCTTGCGCCCTACGATTATTACGCGCCCGACGTCGCCGATCTGACGGGGCTCAAGACGAAAAGGGGCGAGTACGTCACGTCGGATATTGAAAAAGCGATGATAAAAAAGGCGGTTTTCGGGGACGTGATCGCGTACTACAAGCGGCTTGCGGCGGGTCGGAAATCCATCTGCTACTGCGCGAGCGTAAAGCACAGCATGGCTATGGCAGAGGAATTTTCGGCGGCGGGGATAGCGGCGAAGCATATCGACGGGGAAACTCCCGCGGAGGAGCGGGCGCGGATAATATCGCGGTTCCGCGCGGGAGAAATTCGGATATTGTGCAACGTTGACCTCATCAGCGAGGGCTTTGACGTTCCCGACTGCGAGTGCGCGATTTTATTAAGACCCACCCAGTCGCTCACGCTGTACATTCAGCAGTCCATGCGGTGCATGAGATACCGCGAGGGAAAGCGGGCGGTGATAATCGACCATGTGGGGAATTACGCGCGGTTCGGGCTTCCCGACGACGACCGCGAATGGAGCCTTGAGGGCAAGCCGAAAAAGCGCCGCGAGCAGCAGGAAAATATAAAAGCGAAAATGTGTCCCGAATGCTTCCTGACCTTTTCTCCGCCGGAAACTGGTGAGATAACATGTCCGCACTGCGGGTATATTTTCCCGCAAAAGGAGCGAAAAGAGATCGAGCAGACCTCGGGAGAGCTTCACAAGATCGAGGGCTTCAAAATAAGATACGACCGTCCCGAGGACTGCAAAACTTACAAGGACCTTCTGGAGTACGCGAAGCGGCACAACTACAAGGCGGGTTGGGCGTACCATATGGCGGTGGAAAGGGGGATTTTTATTGACCGAGCATGACATACAAAACGATATCCGCAACAAGACCGCGGATATAGCGGTGCTGTTCCGCGGGAACGTCGGAAGCGGCGTTACATACGACGGGCGGCATTTTGACACGGGTTTGCCGAAAGGTTTTTCGGATCTGTTCGGGTTTCGGAAGTCCGACGGGAAAGCGGTGTTTATCGAGGTGAAAACGCAGTCGGGGCGCATTCGCCCCGAGCAGAAAAATTTCATTGATAAAATGCGTGTTTACGGCGCTCTGGCAGGTATTGCGCGGAGCGCCGAGGACGCGAGAAAAATTATTCTGGAGGAAATTTAAGATGGCATTTAAAATTGATCCTAACGCGACTGGCACGAGCTATTCCCTCAAGCCGGAGGGATACTATGAGGTGATTATTGAAAGCGCGTATATCGAGGATTACACAAGAGCTGACGGAACAAAGACACAGAGAATAAAGCTCAAATACATAATCCGAAACGATGTTGACCAGCGCTATAAGAACGCCTGTATTTTTCATGATATATGGCAGAGACGCGAGGAAAAGCTCACCGAGCTTGACAGAACGGTGGAAAATTTTCACTATGATAATCTTATGGGATTGGCGAACGCACTGCCGCTGTCAAAGGAAAAGGAGTACGCAAATGTTGCGGAGTTGGTCGCGGATTTCGCGGGCAAGCCCGTCAAGGCTCATTTGTACCATGAAGCAGGTACCAACGGCAAGACCTATGAAAAAATCGACGAGCATAAGCCCACGGATTTCCCGAATGTCGCGCATAAAGCAAAAACGCCTGTGTCCGCGGACACTTATGCCGCGCCGCCTGCGCAGAGCTTTGCGGCAAGCGCTGCGGCTGCTGCCGATGTCAGCGATGACGATGATTATCCGTTCTGATTTTACCCGGAAGGTTGACGCGGCGCAACGAAGTGAGCCGCAGCGACCGGGTCGGGGAAAATCTATTTTAAATATGAACGTCTGGGACAGCGTAAAGCAAGCCGTGACCGCCCGTGAGGCGGCGGAATATTACGGGCTGGAGATAAACCGCGCGGGAATGTGCCTGTGTCCGTTCCACGGGGAGAGAACGCCCTCGATGAAGGTTGACGAGCGATTTCACTGCTTCGGCTGCGGCGCGGACGGCAGTGTGATAGATCTCGCGGCAGGGCTTTTTGGGGTGAGCGCTCTCGAAGCGGCAAAAATTCTCGCGCGGGATTTCGGGGTAGCTTACGACGACAAGCCGCCCGATCTGAAGCAGCGAAGAATCATTGCGCGGAAAAAGCAGGATAAAAAAATGTTCTCCGAAGCGGAGAATAAGTGTTACCGCGTGCTTAAGGACTATTACAACAGGCTGCTGGAGTATCGGAACGATTATGCTCCGAAAACTCCCGCAGAGCCGCTTGACAAGCGGTTTTGCGAAGCGCTGCAAAATCTTGATTTTATAGGGTATCTGCTGGATATCCTGATTTACGGCGACACCGCCGAGAAAGCGGACTTAATTATAAAATACGGAAAGCTGGTGAAAGATACTGAACAACGAATTTACTAAGCTCCCCGAGGATACCCAAAAGGCGGTTATCGCCGCCGCGGAGGAGCTTCTGGCAGTTGACAGCGGACAATTGACAGTTGATAATTGCGGTGCGCCGCTTCGCGGCGATAATCAAAGCTGCACGGGGGATAACAGCCGTCGGCTGTATTCACTTGATGATATGGGCAACGCGCAGCGCTTTATAGACCTGTTCGGCGAGGACGCGAGGTATAATTACACCGCGAAAAAATGGCTCTGCTGGAACGGAAAATACTGGCGTCCCGACGAGGACGGCGAGGCGGAACGCATGACGGATATCGCGGTTGAGAGCATGAAGCGCGAAGCGGAATATTACGAAACGCAGGACGAGGAGGCGGCTAAGACGTTCGCGAAGCATATGAAATCCTCGCGCTCGAATAAATCCAAGGGGAATATGCTCCGCGAGGCGCAGCACAGGCTGCCAATAATGCCGCACGAGCTGGATTCCCACCCGTTCGCGTTCAACACGCCGAGCGGTATCGTGTCGCTGAAAAATGGAAAAATCCTGCCCAATTAGCGAAAATTTTTTATTACAATAATTGCTTGGACGGAGTTAGGCGATTCTGCCGGCT
>CAMWLH010000066.1 GCA_947175045.1 uncultured Clostridia bacterium
TCCCACATGTCCTGAAGTATTTGTGATATAATTATAATTGCAAGAGAATAAAAAAGCCGTGTTTTACAAAACGCGGTTTTTCCGCGCAAGGATAGTTTTTGCAGTCAAGTGCAAAAAAATATCAAAAAATGATAAAAGTTGTCCTGAATGTCCCACATGTCCTGAAGTATTTATGATATAATTATAATTGCGAGAGAATAAAAAAGAGCCGCGTTCGACAAAACGCGGTTTTTCTCTGCGAAAAAATTGGTTTTGCAATCGAATGCAAAAAGGCTGCGCTGTGTACCTGTATGATTGACAGATATAGAACGCAGCTTTGCTGTATGCCGATTGGCGCATATGGACACAGAGTTTACAATTGATCGGTCTGGTTAACCTGTGCGCCCTTCGGTTTATTAAGATGGAGGGAGTACAAGTGTTCGAGTGTTAAGAGAAACGGAAAAGCAGCGCGAAAGCAAGCTCAACGGCTGTATCGCTAAAGTGCTGGCAGGTATGAAGCCGCCCGAAGACCTGACCGTTTCGCAGTGGGCGGACAGAAACCGCCGTCTGACCTCCGAGTCATCTTCCGAGGTCGGGAAGTGGAGGACATCGCGAACTCCCTATATGATGGATATCCTCGACAGCTTCACCGACCCGAAGGTACAGCACATTGTGGTTGTAGCCGCCTCGCAGGTCGGGAAGTCGGAGGCTATCAACAATATGATAGGCTACTGTATAGACCAGGACCCCGGACCGATATTGTTTGTACAGCCTACGGTCACGGACGCAAAGGAATATTCACAGATGCGTATCGCACCGATGATCAGGGAGACCGCCTGTCTGCGCAGAAAGGTATCCGACCCCAAAAGCCGCGACTCCGGGAACACGATACTCCAGAAGTCCTTTCCGGGCGGTGTGCTGACTTTGACAGGCTCGACCGAGGCGCACGCACTGGCTTCAAAGCCTATCCGTTATCTTTTCGGTGATGAACGCGATCGCTGGGCGTTATCGGCGGGAAGCGAGGGCGATCCTTGGGAGCTTGCTACTGCCCGGCAAATTACATTCTACAACTCAAAGGCGGTCGAGGTTTCCACACCGACTATCAAAAACGCAAGCGCGATTGAAAAGTCTTTCAAGAAGGGTACTATGGAGCGATGGAATACACAATGCCCACATTGCGGGGAGTATAGCGAGATAACCTTCAGCAATATTCGCTATGACACTGAAAAAACCGAGGTGAATGATGACGGCGAAAAGGTATACAATATCACTTCAATTCGCTATATCTGTCCGAAATGCGGCTGTATATCCTCCGAGCATGAAATGAAATCCCAGCCAGCCAAATGGGCGGCTGACAGTCCCGATGCATACGAGATGCACCGTACGCGCTCTTTTTGGCTGACCGCATGGGCTTCACCGTGGGCAACATGGGAGTCAATCATACTGAAATATCTTCAAGCGCTTGGAGATACCAAGAAGCTACAGGTAGTGTACAACACACAATTTGGCTGGCTCTGGGAATACAGAGGGGAGTTAGAAAGCGAGGACTCCGTTATGGCACGCCGCGAGGAATACCGCGCGGAACTGCCCGACGGTGTTCTCGCTCTCACCTGCGGAGTGGATACGCAGGACGATCGTCTGGAATATGAGATAGTGGGGCATGGGCATTTCGGTGAAACCTGGGGCATTAAAAAAGGTATCATAATGGGCTGTCCCGATTCCGACGAGGTGTGGCTGGCGCTTGACGATGTGATAGACCATGTTTATCGCTTCGGGAGCGGCATAGGCTTGAAGGTGTCCCTTACCTTTGTCGACGAGGGCGGTCATTATACGCAGGAGGTAAGGCAGCGCTGCTGCAGGAGGTTCGCGAAAAAGGTGTTCGCGATAAAGGGTCGCGGCACGGACGACGTTCCGTACACAAGCCCCCCAAAAAAGCAGAAGATCATAGTGGACGGCAGATATCTGGGAATGTGCTGGGTGTATGAGATAGGCGTAAACGCAGGCAAACAGCTCATCATGGACAATATGAGGGTCAAGACTGAGGGACCGAAGTATTGTCATTTCCCAAAGCGCGATGATTACGGCAAGGACTACTTCAAGGGGCTTCTTTCGGAGCGCGTTGTGTATAAAAAGGAGCTTAAGCACCCGTGGCAGTGGGAGAAGATCCCCGGACATGAGCGCAATGAGGCTCTTGACTGCCGGAACTACGCGATGGCGGCAATTAAGGCGCTGTCGCCCGATTTTGACGCGCTGGAACGCAGGCTCAAGGGAACGGCTCCCACACAGGCAGCTCCCGCCGTGCGGTCGGCGCAACCAAAACAGCCCAAGCCGCGCAGACGTGCGCAGGACAAATTTTATAATGAGTGGTGAGGTAAATGATAAGCAAAAATGAAGCACAGGCGTTGTATGAGTATTATGATAAGCTGATAACCAAGCTGACAGAAGCGAAGCTGGCGCTTGTTAAAGGCGGCGTCAAGTCATACACGGTTGACGACAGATCTCTGACGAGGTTCGATATCGATAAGCTTTCCAAAGAAATTGACGAGGCAGTCAATAAGCGTGCCGAGTATGCGGCTATCATGAATGGAAAGAAACCTCGGAGGGCTGTCGGCGTTATTCCGAGGGACTTTTAGGAGGGTATTGTGGAAAAGCGAATGACTGTAAAGGTAGTAAAATCGCCGCAGGCGAAGGGATACAGCGACGCGGGAGCAAGTCACACCAAGCGAGCCTTAAAGGGCTTTATTGCCGTAAGCGGCGCTCCGTCCGAGGATATTGATGTAAACAACATGACCATGCGGCAGCGCGGACGAATGCTGTATATGGCGTCCCCGGTCGCCGCGGCGGCGATAAATACCAACCGCACCAAGATAGTGGGTTCGGGGCTGCGTATGAAATGCGCCGTGAACAATGATATTCTGGGACTGTCCGACGAGGAGGTTCGCCGCTGGCAGAGGAATACCGAAGCCGAATGGAGAATGTGGGCGGAGCGGCGAAGCAATTGCGACACTCTGGGAGTAAACAATTTCTATGAACTTGAACAGCTTGCCGTAAAATCATGGCTGATGAGCGGCGATGCGTTTGTGCTCTTGAAACGCACGGAGGCAACTCCGCTTAATCCCTATACCCTGAGGCTTCACATTATTGAGGCTGACCGGGTCAGCACTCCTTTCTGTGAAAGGACAGCAATGTTTAATCAAACAGAAGGAAAAACCGCGAGCGGCAATAAGATCTATGACGGCGTGGAAATCGACAGCAGCGGGCGGGTGCTTGCTTATCATGTCTGCAACTTATATCCCTATCAGAATACTGCCGAAGAACGGAAGTGGCAGCGGATCGAGGTTGAGGGAAAAAGTACGGGAATTCCCAATATTCTCCATCTGATGGACGCGGAGCGCCCCGATCAATATCGCGGAGTAACATATCTCGCGTCTGTTATAGAAACATTGCTGCAGCTGAGAAGATACACCGAAAGTGAGCTAGTGGCGGCGCTGGTGCAGTCTTATCTTACCGCGTGGATAGTAACGGAATCAGACCCGACGGATTTTCCGCTGAACGAGGTGGGCGCAGGCGATGTCGATGGCATTCCCGGTACCCAGCCCGACAGCGTAAGCGATAACGAAAACGAATATGAGATGGGTCCGGGACAAATAAATCATCTCAAAAAAGGTGAAAATGTGGTGTTCGGCAATCCGAACATACCCACCGCGGGCTATGATGCCTTTGTAAGGTCAATAACCAAAATGGCGGGAGCGGCATTGGAACTGCCCTATGATGTCCTCATTAAAGAGTTTAACAGCTCATACAGCGCGGCAAAGGGCGCTCTTGAGGAAACATGGGAGATGATCAAGATGCGCCGCGCATGGTTTATAAATGATTTCTGCCAGCCCGTGGACGAGGTGTGGCTTGCGGAGGCGGTCGCGACGGGACGAATAAAGGCTCCGGGCTTCTGGGAAAATCCACTTGTTCGAGCGGCATGGTGTGGCGCAAGGTGGGACGGTCCGGCTCAGACGCACCTTGATCCCGTCAAGGAAGCCAAAGCGAACGAGTTGGTAGTGCAGCACGGTTGGAAAACAAACGAGCAGATCACAAGGGAGTATTACGGAAGCGACTGGAGTGAAAATGCCGCTGTTATTTCTCAGGAGCAGCAGCGCCTAAACTCGGTTACTCCCGACAATCAGATATAGGAGGAAATTATGCCGGATATTAAAAGAAAATGCTACGCGCTGTCTTATGGAGAAAGCAAGGACAGCGCCGAGATAACCATGTATGGAGATATCGTGGAAACAAAGCCAGTCGATTGGTGGACGGGAGAGGAATGCGCGGGTGATTTTATTGTGCAGTCGGAATTTCTGGAGGATTTGAACGCAGTGGAGGGCTGTAAGAATCTGACCATACGCATGAACAGTCTGGGCGGTGATGCAGGGGTATCCATTCTTATACATAATCGTCTGCGGGAGCTTGCGGAAAAAGGTACGAAGCTTAACTGTATAGTAGACGGTGCTGCAATGTCGGGCGGTTCGCTGATAATGTGCGCTTGTGATAATATCACGGTCAATCCGTCCAGCCTTATTATGATACACAAGTGCTGGACGACGCTTTTCGGTGCGTACAATGCCGATGAGCTCAGGCAGGTCGCCAAGAGCAACGACGCGTATGATAAGGCACAGGCAAGTATTTACAGCCGTAAAACGGGACTGTCGGAAACGGTGATAACGCACATGATGGCGGACACAACGTATATGACGGGCAAAGAAGCTGTTGATAAGGGCTTTGCGGACTCGCTTACCGAGAACGCTGAGCCCCTTTCCATTGCGGCGAGCGTGGACAGGCGCTCTCTTGTGATCTGCGGGCGGACTGTTCATCTTCCGAAAGGAATGACAGCTCCCGAGGGTATGCCTACGGTAACTTCCCCGACAGGGGTTGCAGATACATATAAAGGAGGAAATGATTTAATGGCAAAAAATCTTGAGGAACTCCGCAAGGAGAACAGCGAGCTTGCCGCTTCCATTGAGCGGGAGATAAGAGCTGAATGCAAGGCGGAACAGGAAATGGCTGCGAAAGAGGCTGCAAAAGCTGAACGCGACAGGCTGGCCGAAATAGACAGCGTTGCGGCACAGTTTGACGGCAATGTCGTGCATGAGGCAAAATATGGAGACGCTCCTTGTACAGCGGCGGAGATGTGCTTCCGCGCGGCACAGGAGGCGTCAAAGAAGGGCGCTTCCGTTTTTGCAGGTATGCAGGCGGATTACGTAAGCTCCGGAACTGCGCAGGTGTCGGCGGTACCGCAGGAGCTTGAAGCGGGTAACGCAGTTAAAACTCCCGCGGAAATGCTCGCTGAGGCTCGGCAGACTGTACAAGGGCTGTTCGGAAAGGGGGAAAAGTAAACATGGCTGATCTTTCACGGAAAATCGGTGAGATGGAATACGACGCACTTATCATCGGCAATATTCCTCACAAACAGGTGAATAGCGGAACGATCCGCGCGGCAGAAACCGCGACAACATTCAAGCGCGGCACTATTCTCGCCAAGAGCTCGGCGGACAATAAGCTGGTAATACTCGGTACGGAGCCCGCGGAGGGTGAAACTCTTACCCCCGACTGTATTCTGTGCGATGATATCATCGTGGAGTCCGACACGACCACGGCAGTATATACAGCCGGCTGTTTCAACAGCAACAAAGTCATAACTGCCGAGGGATACACAATAACCACAGAGGACACGGACGCGCTGCGCAAGTATGATATCGTTCTTCAGTGCGCGTCAACAATGTAAGGAGGGTAAAAACAATAATGCCTAATGAAATTAACTTTTTTGACACCTACACCATGATTGCGATCACGGAGGAAATAGTCCCCACCGCGACATTTTTCAGGGACAGATATTTCCCTACCGAATCCTCGGATATCTTCGCAAGCGATAAGGTGCTTACCGAATACCGCAAGGGCGACAGGAAGATGGCGGCTTTCGTAGCTCCCCGTAAGGGCGCTATACCTATGGAGCGCATGGGTTATGAGATTCATGAGTACAAGCCCACTATGATCGGCGTTTCCCGCCCGCTTACGCTTGATGACCTTAAGCGCCGCGGCTTTGGTGAGGCAATGTACATAAACAGTACTCCGGCGCAGAGAGCGGCACGACTGCAGCTTGACGATTTCACCGATATGAACAGAAGGATTGAGCGACGTGAGGAATGGATGTCCGCTCAGACCATGATCAATAATGCCTGCACTATGCAGGAGTATATTGACGCCGAAACGAAGGGCGAGACACGCGATGTATATTTTTATGACGGCACATCGGATCACGCCTATACTGTGGCGAATATGTGGAACTCTTCAAACGGGAACTTTAACGGCGACGTAAAGGCAATGTGCAAGCTTCTTTCACGCAGAGGGCTTCCGGCAGCCGACCTCGTTCTCGGCAGCGAGGCGGCAGAGGCTATTCTTCATGATGATGAGGTGCGCGATCTGCTTGACAGAAGTCTCGCGATTTCCTACGGGGATATAAACCAAACCATTGAATACCACGGCGTTGTGCGAATGGGAGTGCTGAATTTCGGCGGCTTTAAGCTGACGCTCTGGGACGTGTCGGAAAGCTACGAGGACGATAACGGCATTGATACGCCCTATTTTCCCACAACCTCCGCAATGGTCACCGCTCCCAAGTGCGGTCATATGATGTATGGACAGATTTCACAGATACCTTACGGTTCTACGGAGTTTGAGACCATAGCGGCTTCCCGCGTACCGAAGCTGGTTGTGGATCAGGAGAATGATTCTAGATCGACCATGCTCAGAACGCGTCCTCTCGCGGCTCCCAAGAACTACTGCCCGTATATTTACGCGGCAAACGTTGTGGGATAAGAGAAAGGGGAACATAGTGAAGACGATAAGAATTATTTCGGGCGCGTATGGCTTGGACAACGATGGTTTCATAAAAGCAAAAACAAAGAACGATCCGCCTTTTGCAGTTGACTGCAAAGAGGCGGATCGCCTTGTAGCGCTGGGTATTGCGGAGATCGTCGAAAAGGCGGCTGACGCGCCCGTGAAGGCAGGGGTGGACCACAAGCCCGATAGTTTCTCGGTTGACGACACGAGCGGCGCAGAAAGCGAACAGGGCGGCGACAGCGGGGACAATACGGAAGATGAACTCGGCGATGCTGTCGACATTCCCGAATACAATCTTGATATGAACGTGAACGAGCTTCGTGCCATCGCAAAGGATGTCGGCATCAGCTTTAAGGTCGGTACGACTAAGGAAGAGATGGTAGAGGAGTTGGATAAATATTTTGAGGAGAACGGCGGTTTTGACCTTAATGTGGAGGAGCCTGTGGAATGAGCTTTAAAGATCAGTTAGCGGCGGACGTGAAGAACGTTTTCCTAAATACAAACGAATTCGCGGAAACGCATAATGTCAAGTATGATGGGGTGCTGTATGAGAATATTAAAGAGATCGCGGAGTACATACTCAACCATGAGGACGTTGTGCAGACGCTCAACGATGCAATAGGCAGTAAGGTCGACAAGGAGGAGGGCAAGGGCTTGTCCGCGGAGGATTTCACCGCTGCGCTCAAAGCAAAGCTGGAAGCGCTCCCCGAAATCACCTCCGCCGACATTGAAAAATGGAACGCGGGAATTATATCCGAGGAAGAAAAGGAGCGTCTGACTAACCTGCGCGGTGTCAGATACGGCACAGAGCCGCCGGAGGATATGAAAAACGGGGAGCTGTTCGTTCGGGTAGTTTCGGAGAGCTGATCTTGATTACGGCGCGGCAGAAATGCCGCGTCACTTTTCGGAAAGGAGAATTACATGGCAACTATTGAAAGGGACGTAGTACTGCAATCTGTTGACGAAAACGGAAACCCCACGATTGATTTCCCTATAACCCGCAAGGATAATATTGAGGATTTCCCTGAAAGTCTGCCCGCCAACGGCGGAGATTCCGACACGGTAGACGGCAAGCACGCTTCCGATTTTGCAGAGGCGAAACACACTCATATCGCTTCGGAAATAAGCGGATTGCCCACAAGCCTGCCGGCAAACGGCGGCAGCGCGGACAGCGCAACAAAAGCGACACAGGACAGCGCAGGGCAGCAGATCAACACGACCTATATCAAAGCCCTGTCAGTAAGCGGCAAAATAATCACTTATACCAAGGGCAACGGTACGACGGGCACATTGACTACACAAGACACTACCTACGCGAATATGACAGCGGCTACGGCAAGCGCTGCGGGTAAAGCCGGATTAGTTCCCGCGCCCGCGGCAGGGGCGCAGGGTAAATATCTGCGCGGAGACGGAACATGGCAAACTCCGCCGGATACCAACACCACCTACGGGGACGCTTCCGCCACAGCGTCGGGTCTTGTGAACACGGGCGCTCAAACCTTTGGAGGGAATAAAACCTTTAACGGTCAGATTCTGCCTGCGGGGGCGACAGCCTACGGAACTCCGCAGGCTCGAAAGCTGGCAAGCGGCACGGCAGCAGCGACTACCACAAATTGCCCATCGGGTGCGTGGTACGGTCAGCACAGTTAGGGCGGTGATTGTATGTCAATAACAGCAAACGAGGGCGGAGTGCTTCATGAGCTGACGGAGATCACGGCAAATGAGGGCGGGGTACTGCACGAGCTTGACACGGTTCACGCAAACGAGGGCGGCGTGCTGCATGAGATTTTCTCGGCAAATACATTGCCCACAGAATTAGAGTGGTCGG
>CAMWLH010000067.1 GCA_947175045.1 uncultured Clostridia bacterium
ACGGAGTCGTCGGCAGCGGCAGATGGGTCTAAGAGACAGGTATGATAATGGTCCTGAACACGTTTTTTCTCGGAAACACAATCGTGCAATGAAACGAATTTTCAAAGCTTATGAAAAGCGAATTGCACTTTTGAATAGTGATGTTATGGATAAGAGAAATGTAATATCACATTTTAGGTGGAACAGAAAAACAGTTATTGTAATGTTAATGGTGTTTTTCTTGGCTGTTTTATCGGGATGTGCGGCAATCATATACTATCTTGGCGGCTTTAGGATAGATGTCCAAACCGATAATACACAGCTTTTTCCAATCGACCTCACGGGCTGTCCACAAAGTATTGAGGAAGTGTATTATTTGTCTGAGATTCCGAGTGATTTTGAATTACTGGAGGAAAGCATAAGCAATATTAGTGTATACACAGCATATATCAACAGCGCGACAGGACAAACTATTACTTTTTATCAATCAATAAAACCAGCTTTCGAACCGCACTATAACACTGAGTATTCTGACCTTGAAGAAATTTCAATAGAAGAGAATAAAGGAATAGGTCTTGAGGGTAAGATGGGCTACATAGTTGCTTGGGATAATGGTGATTATATATTGGAAATTTCGGCTGATTTGTCTAAATCTGAAGTTCTAAATTTAGCAAAAAGTACCAAAGTTTTAGAAAAATAAAAATTTTTGTTCACAAAACGCTATAAAATCCGATTTGCTTTGCATTATAGAGGGACAAATACTCAAAAAATGCAGAAAGGAGGGAAATCCGATGTGGTTTAAAAAAATCTTGTCGGTGCTTATGGTGACGGCTTGTTTGTGTACAAGTCTTTGTTTTACGGCTTATGCAGAAGAGACCGATATGTACATATCCGATGAAATTGTACCCACCTATGAGATCGCAAGAAGTTTAAATTCTGCTTTATCCATAAGCGGTACAAAAGCGATGTGTGAAAGCCGCGCAGAAGGTGATGACTGTGTAAGCATAACCGTTACGCATACCCTGCAAAAGTACAGCGGCATTCTGTGGATATGGGACGATGTCGAAAACTCGACAAGTGAAAAGACCGTAAACACAAACACGGTAAGGCTGTCAACCACCAAGAGTGGGCTTGAGAGCGGAACCTACCGATTAGAATCCACTTTTACGCTTACAAGTTCGTCCGGCAGCGTTGAAACCATAACCATTTACAGCACGGAAAAGAAGGTCGGGTAAAGCATTAAATTTAACGCAACTTTGGCAAAGAATATTACACGGTATCACGAGAAAGGAGTTCGATAAAGAGATAGTAATATGAATTTGTTAACCTTAAATCCTATATCTTCATGCAATCTAAGCTGTGAACATTGTCCCAATAAGGAATGGACATATCCTATTGACGATAACGAACATAATCGGCTTAATAATGAAATTATATTTCAATGGATGGCAAAGTACACCAATCCCTATGAATGGTTTCTGGAAATAAGCGGCGGTGAGCCTAGGTTATATCCGGGCATAAATTTTTATCATCAAAAACAGCAGAAAGGAAGTCATTACTATGTCAAGCATTAGCGAAACAGCGGTAAATACCGCAAATACAGTCGAAAACGATACAGTGTCACCTACCGTAACATACGCACCGATTACTGTATCACCCACATCGGTCACATCTCCGGCGACCGGATGTATCAGATATATAAATGTGACGTGTGCGGATAACAGCTGGACGGCAGGCGGAGGTATGTCTTGGTGTGTAATCGTAAGGAGTACAAACACCACTGCAAAGATAACCTTTACTTCCAACATGGCATCAATGAATTCAAGTACATCGGGACGCGGAATGAAGGTTGTATGCAGCAACGGTCCGCAAACTGCATGGATCGAAGTTTATCAGGAAGGCAACGCATACTATGACCGCAGCAGCATGGTCACCTTTTATCACCAACCACCGGGAGCCTGTGCATTCACTTGCGGTGCAATGTGCGTACATATTCCGCCCGAAACGCTTATAAAACAAGGACTTGATCCTTATTGGGCTAATTGGTCTAAAATTGCGGAGGCGGGAAATATGACAGCAACGCAGGACAATTACGGAAATTTGCAGAAGGTATACAATACGCTTAAATCAGGATATCCCGTAGTTACAAATATCAACGGTACCGAACCCAAAATGCACTGGGTCGTAATTTGTAAATATCAGGGTAATCCCGATGTTTTAAATCACAGTAATTTTTACTGCTTAGATCCAAATAAAACAACAGGTGAAATTATCCCTCTTACCAGTGCCACAAATTACGACGCAAGCCAGCTTAACAGTTTTACCATTGTTGTATTCAAATAAAAATGATAACCGCCCCCCTTTTCATACCTTGTTTACGAAAAGGGGGCGGGTTACGGTTATGAAAAAGTTAACATTACCTATACAATTTTATTTATGGGGGTCAAAAATGAAAAGATTTTTCACTGCCGCAGTCCTTTTAATAAGCATTTTACTGCTTGCTTCCTGTACAAATGCATTAGATGAAGACATCAGTACAGACACAAGTTCAAACACAAGCGTAAATCTAACCAATACGCAGACGGAAAGCGATATTTCAACGATAAGTATAGCAGGTGAAGAAATCGTCACAACCGAAGCTCAGACCGACATACAGGAGGAAAGATACGATCCCATAAACGATATTTATATTGTCGGAACGCCTCTACCCTATGAACAGCTTTTAAACTATGAAAAAATTGAAGATCTAAGCCGTTATTGTGAATATGAATATAGATATGAAACTTGGGACGGCAATCCTATCATCGATTTTTTGGACAGCTTGGATAATGATGAACAAAAGGAGCTTTATTTCAAGGCAAGCTCAATTAAAAGGCTTATGGCAAATACATCAACGCTTAAAATATCCGATTCTTTAGATAGGAATAACTACGATGAATATATCAGATGCAATAAAAACGGTTATAATAACAATTTTTTTGAAACGGGCTATACCTTCGACAGCTTTTTTTCCGTATTATGTGAGGTCTTTACGGAAGAAACGGCGGAGAAGGCTATTGATCATCATCCCGGCTTTTATGAGTATAACGATGAATTGTGGGTTATATGGGGTGCAGCCGGCAGTGATCTCAGTGTAGTATGGGTGGAATACGAGCTTATCAATCAAACGGATACCGAACTTGAATTCAAGGGCATAAGATTCCACAGTGAAGCGGATCAGGATTATGATCCCGATTTAAGAGACGAGTATACAAGGGACTATGTTGATTATAAATTCGTATTGACCGAAAACGGCTGGCGGGTTGAAAAATTTGATAACCTTGAAGATCTTGATAAAAAAATAATATATTGATAAAAGAATGTTATTTACAGGGAGAATCAACTATGAAAAAGATTTTTACCGCCGCTATCCTTTTGATAAGCGTTTTGCTGCTTGCCGCCTGTTCCAATGCAACAGGCGAAGATAACAACACAGATATAAGCACAAGCACAAATCAAACCAATACGCAAACGAAAAGCGAAATCTCAACGACAAGTACAACAAGTGAAGAAATCGTCACAACCGAAGCTCAGACCGACATACAAGAGGAAAGATATGATCCGGTGAATGATGTTTATATTATTGGAATTCCATTAGAATATGAACAGCTTGAAGATTTTACTTTCGACTATAAGCTCAGATATGATTTTTGGGAATGCGACCTTATCATTGATTTTTTGAACAGCTTAGGTAATGATGAGCAAAAAGAGCTCTATTTCAAGGCACTATCACTCATACATCTTATGAGCGATACAATAGGATTTCAAGTATCTGATTCTGTAGATAATAATGATAACGTATATATCAAGTGCAGAAAAAACGGGTATAATTCTACTTTCATTGAAACGGGCTATACCTTTGACAGTCTTTTCTCTGTATTTTGCGAAGTTTTCACAGAAGAAGCGGCGAAGAAAGTTATAGATCATTATCCCGGATTTTATGAATATAACGGTGAATTGTGGTATTATATAGGTTCAAGCAGCGGTAATGGCTGGGAGGTACGTAGGGAATACGAGCTTCTCAATCAGACGGACACTGTCCCTGAGTTTAGGCGCATAAGCTTTCAAGATGATTTTGAAGTTGATGAAGCCGATCAGGATTACGACCCTGATAAAAGAGACAAGTATATAAAGGAATATATTGATTTTAAATTTGTACTGACCGATGACGGCTGGCGAGTTGAAAAATTCTTGAACGCTGAAGATCCTGATAAAAGAATGTTATTTAGATAAAATGTTTTAAATAATTAAAAGAGGTGTTAAATGAGGATACTGATAACTGTTTTGTTTACTATTACCTTAATTCTTTTATGTAGTGCTTGTAGCCTTATTTATAATTCAGAGGATTCAAATCTAAACAAGTGTGAAACTGCAGCGGAAGATATTTATGTTGATACCTCAAAATCTCTTATAACAGACATAACAAATAATACATCAACCGATATAGATGATAATTCTAATGTTTCACCACTTGACCTTTTGAAGTGCAGCATTAACGAAAATGGATATTATCAGGCAGACATGAGTAACCTTTTATTAGCTTTTTTAGA
Source organism: uncultured Clostridia bacterium (assembly GCA_947175045.1). Taxonomy (GTDB): domain Bacteria; phylum Bacillota; class Clostridia; order Oscillospirales; family Ruminococcaceae; genus CAG-115. Next base: position 4,569 of record CAMWLH010000067.1, read on the forward strand.
TACGCAACACTTTGTTGCAATAACTGAGCAAACGTTATTATAAATAGGAAATTTCGGTCAATTTGTCTAAATCTGAAGTTCTGAATTTAGCAGAAAGTACCAAAGTTTTAGAAAAATAAAAATTTTTGTTCACAAAACGCCATAAAATCCGATTTGCATTATAGAGGGACTAATCCTCGAAAAATGCGGAAAGGAGGGAATTCCGATGGGGTTTAAACAAATCCTCTCAGTGCTTATGGTGACGATTTGTTTGTGTACAAGTCTTTGTCTTACGGCTTATGCGGAAGAAACCGATATGTACATATCCGATGAAATTGTACCCACCTATGAGATCGCAAGAAGTTTAAATTCTGCTTTATCCATAAGCGGTACAAAAGCGATGTGTGAAAGCCGCGCAGAAGGTGATGACTGTGTAAGCATAACCGTTACGCATACCCTGCAAAAGTACAGCGGCATTCTGTGGATATGGGACGATGTCGAAAACTCGACAAGTGAAAAGACCGTAAACACAAACACGGTAAGGCTGTCAACCACCAAGAGTGGGCTTGAGAGCGGAACCTACCGATTAGAATCCACTTTTACGCTTACAAGTTCGTCCGGCAGCGTTGAAACCATAACCATTTACAGCACGGAAAAGAAGGTCGGGTAAAGCATTAAATTTAACGCAACTTTGGCAAAGAATATTACACGGTATCACGAGAAAGGAGTTCGATAAAGAGATAGTAATATGAATTTGTTAACCTTAAATCCTATATCTTCATGCAATCTAAGCTGTGAACATTGTCCCAATAAAGAATGGACATATCCTATTGATGACAACGAACACAATCGGCTTAATAATGAAATCATATTTAATTGGATGGCAAAGTATACCAACCCTTATGAATGGTTTCTGGAAATAAGCGGTGGTGAACCTGGGTTATATCCGGGTATATCCGAATTAGTTCAAGAATTGTCAAGATTAGGATATTACGGAATAATAAGGACGAATGGCACATTGCCTATACCTAAAACGGACACTTTCATTCGTCTGGCAGGGTGGCACAAGCAAACAAGCCTTGCTACCCCGCCTCTGTATTGTGACTATATGCTCATAACACGAAACCCCAAGGATTGCTGGCAGGATAAAGCCCAATATTGCCAAGATAACAATATTCAGTACAAATGTATAGAATATAAGCGTTTTGGTGATGAGGATTTCGTCGATGCTGATGATTCTGGTGAATACAAAAGCAAATTTAACACTTTCTTCACACATTGGACGATAATCGGTTCTTCGGGCGTACAAGGCTATTGTTATGCAAGTTGGGGAGAAGACAAGGATAATATTTGCAATATGTCCCCACCATTGATGAAAGAAATGACACAAAGCTGTCCAACCTGTGCTGGTACTCTTGGACTTTTAGACTTTATGGATGATTCGCTGAGACAAAAGCTGGCGGTTAGAAGAGACCGCTATGTCTATCACAATAGCGTCAGCGAAAAATAAATTACAGGAGGAATACATATGACAAACTTACAGTATAAGGACGCAGTTTTAAAGGCTCTGGAATCGTTGGATAATTCAACGGACTCCGTAGACGAGGTACGGAAAATATTAAGCGGTTGTGATGTGGATTTTCCGTATGGCGAGTGCGAGGGCGTATTTAACACGCTTTCGGACAATACTTTCGCTCAGTGGAGTGAGTGCTCGCCGGATAACGCCATAAAATTTGCTAATGACGGGATACCTACCGTTGGTATCTGCAAGGAAAAGGTTATGGTTATCATACCCGATGGCGAAGACACTGCCGAAAGCGGGATTGTTCGCGCCGCAAACAGCTTAACGGCGGACGAACGTGAAAATTATAAATTTTTTTCAAACACGAATGTTCGTGCGGTAAACGGCTGGACTTCAGAGGTTCCTAAAAATCAAACTACAGATGGTTTTGGCGGATGGTATCATCGTGGGTGTTGGTCCGAAGGTGTAGTAGGGCGTGTACCGAGATTTGTACAACTAAAACCAGGACCTTGCCTTGCATACTCTATCATGTCGGGCGATTATAATTTACATCATTTTAATGAGAATGTAAATACATTTTTTGATAACCGCTATAAAAACAAGTATATAAACTCTTCAGGCTATGCGCTGTGGGAAGGCTTTACAAATGTTATGGATTTTGATATGTCGTATATGAAAGACACGTTGGATGTTGGGGAGCCTGTGGTAGTTTCTGGCAATAACGGGACTTATGATCATTTTGTTTTGGTTGTTGCCTACACAGGAAATGGCTCTTCAAACAGCGATTATACTGTGATTGATCCCCTGAGCACAACAGATTTTCCTACAACATTTGCGGCATTTAAGAAAAGTTTCCCCAATGACACGACACAATTCAAAAACGACACATATAATTATACATACCCTATGTTCATTTTCAAGTAAGCATATTACATGATTGCCAGTCGAAAAATTGAACAGCTTCTCCTGCTATTCGATTTTTATTTTATTTGTGAGTAGAGCATAAATCCCGAGAAAAGATGATATAGTTTTTTACTGTACCATATGAGGTTTTGTTATGAAACGATTGATTTGCGGTCTAGCGGTTTTAAATATGCTTTTTTCTATCACTGCCTGCAATAACGGCAACAGCAAACCAAACGTCGAAACGGATAGCAGCGGTATCACAGCTGTTGCTTCGCCAAGTAGAGACGAGAAAACAATCCAATCTGAAGAAAATTACTCTTCAATGTTAGAGCTTATCGATTTTTACATTGACGCAGATGGAAAGTTTCGAATTGATATCGATAATTGGCAAAAATCCAACGATTTTGATTTGTTTAGAAATTATTTTTTCGGAACGTGGGATAATGCAAAAGCAGCCTTTGGAAATCAATTTCCTCTTTACGTCATTGATGATTCGGAAAAATCTTTCCAGATGAATAATCGTATGTGGCGTTTTGCTGATTTTTACAAAGTCAGCAATAATGTTCTCGCTTTCACGGTAAACAGCAATGCTGAGATGATACTTTTTTGGTTAGATATAACCGCTCCTAATACTATGTATGTGGAATTGCTTAGCAAAGATCAGTTAATCGGATACAGTTATGAAAATCACAAAACGGATACTCTTATGAAGACAGATGCTCTGCCCAATGAACCCAAAGAAAATTTCCTAAGCATATATAAGCTTTACGAAATGTCAAGGGATTACGGTATAGATATTGAGCTGTTGGTCGATATTGAGCATGAAAGCAATGACGGTGGGATAACACTTTATCATGACGACTGGTATCAGTTTTATCCCGTATATCTAGTTTCCGAATCTAACGACAAAATCGTGATTCAAACAACGGTCGGGAATATCATCGAAACAGACATGGAACCAATTGAGGTGCTCTGCACATTTGAAAGAACTGACGGCGAATGGAACAGAAATGTTGAGTTAATTTGATGCGCTTGAAATCAGCCGAGTTTTTTTCATAAGTAGCATTGAACGCAAATGCAAATTTGGATATGTTATCAAAGATTGCCGCGCATAATTTTGCTGAGAATAAGACGAAAAACGAACGCATTCTGATATATGTCAGGTTTTTCGGCGAAGTTTGTAATAAATTTTTTGGCAAAAGCAAAGGCAGTCTATAAACGCACGCTGACGTGTTGAGTCAAAAGCTGGCGATTCACAAAGACCGCTATGTTTATCACAATAGCGTCAAAGAAAAATAAATTACAGGAGTGAATATATATGACAAACTTACAGTACAAAGAAACAGTCTTAAAAGCATTGGGGTCTTTAGAGCCTTCTATGGACTCCGTAGACGCAGTACGGAAAATATTAAGCTGCTGTGAAGTGGATTTTCCGTATGGCGAGTGTGAGGGCATACTTAATGCACTTTCAAACAATAATTTCGCTCAATGGCATGAGTGCTCATTAGATAATGCTATTAAATTTGCCGATGAAGGGATACCTACTGTTGGTGTTAGCAAGAAACAAGTTATGGTTATCATACCCAGCGGCGAGGATACTGCTGAAAGCGGGATTGTTCGCGCAGTAAACAATTTAACAGCAGACGAGTGTGAAAATTGTAAGTTTTTTTCGGGTTCAAATG
>CAMWLH010000068.1 GCA_947175045.1 uncultured Clostridia bacterium
CTGCGCCAACTGCGCGGCAAAAATGGAGACGGCGATAAACAAGCTGGAGGGCGTAAAGTCCGCTACGGTCAGCTTTATGTCGCAGAAGCTCACTATCGAAGCCGACGACGAGGTATTTGACGAGGTGGTAAAAAAGGCGGTCGAGTGCATAAAAAAGGTGGAGCCCGACTGCACGGTAAAGCTCTGAAGGGAGTTTCGGCACTATGAGCAAGAAACAAAAAAAGAACCTGCTGCGTATCATCATAGCGGCGGTCATCTTCGCGGCGGGTCTGTTCGTTCCCGAGGGGGAGAGATTTTCTGTAATATGGTTCGTAAGGCTGGGGGTATTTCTGGCGGCATATTTTACGGTCGGGTGGGATATCCTCTGGCGGGCGGTGCGTAATATCGCCCATGGGCAGGTGTTCGACGAGAATTTTCTTATGACGATAGCCTCCGTCGGAGCTATGGTTATCGGGGAATATTCCGAGGGCGTGGCGGTAATGATATTCTATCAGGTGGGGGAGCTTTTCCAGTCCGTCGCGGTGGGAAAGTCCCGCAAAAATATCGCGGATATGATAGATATCAACCCCGAATACGCCAATGTGGAGCGTGACGGGACTGTTTCAGAGGTCGAGCCCGGCGAGGTTGAAACGGGTGAGATAATCGTGATAAAGCCCGGGGAAAAAATACCGCTTGACGGCGAGGTGATCTTCGGCGCAAGCGGTCTTAACACCTCCGCCCTTACGGGAGAAAGCGCCCTGCGAGAAGTGACTGTCGGGGACGAGGTGATCAGCGGCTGCTTAAACACGAACGGTCTGCTGAAGATCCGCGTGAGCCGTCCCTATTCCGATTCGACGGTGGCGAAAATTCTGGAGCTGGTGGAAAATTCCTCGGAAAGCAAGGCGAAGACCGAGAATTTCATTACCCGCTTTGCGAGAGTATACACGCCTATCGTAGTCATAGGAGCGGTACTTCTGGCAGTAATCCCCTCAATTATTACGGGGAATTGGAGCGAATGGGTATACAGAGCGCTGACGTTTCTGGTAGTTTCCTGCCCCTGCGCACTGGTCATTTCAGTGCCGCTGTCCTATTTCGGCGGTATCGGCGGGGCTTCGCGGCGCGGAATAATGATAAAAGGCGCGAATTATCTCGAAGCGCTTTATAACGCCAAAACCTTTGTTTTCGATAAAACCGGGACTCTCACAAAGGGCAGCTTTACGGTGAGCAAAATAGTTCCCGAGGGCGTTTCCGAAGAGGAGCTGCTGACCTGCTGCGCGGCTGCGGAGAGCTTTTCAAACCACCCCATCGCCTGTTCGATAGTGAGCGCGGCGGGGGAGAATATTCCCAAGGCGGAGAACGCGGAGGAGATCGCGGGCTATGGAGTTACCGCGGAGGTAAACGGCAGAAAAATAAGCGCGGGGAACGTCCGTCTTATGGATAAGATAGGCGCGGAATATGCCGAAATCGTAAGCACGGGAACGGTAGTTCACACTGCCATAGACGGAAAATACGCGGGGCATATCGTTATTTCCGACGAAATAAAAGAGGGCGCGGCAGATACTCTCGCATCGCTGAAAAAATCGGGAGCGAAAACGGTAATGCTCACCGGCGACAGAAAAGTCACAGCGCAGGCGGTGGCGGGAGCAGTCGGGATAGACGAATGTATAGCGGAGCTTCTGCCCGACGGAAAGGTAGCCAAGGTGGAGGAGCTGTATGCTGCAAAACCCGCGAAATCTACCCTTGTGTATGTGGGGGACGGTATGAACGACGCACCCTCGCTCGCCAGAGCCGACGTGGGAATAGCAATGGGCGGTCTTGGCAGCGACGCGGCGATAGAAGCGGCGGATATAGTGCTGATGAACGATAATATAAGCAATATTTCCGTCACCGTAAAAATCGCCCGAAAGACTCACCGCATAGTTATGGAAAATATTGTTTTCGCGTTGGGAGTAAAGGTCGCGGTGCTGGCGCTTACCGCGTTCGGGTTTGGAAATATGTGGGCGGCGGTGTTCGCCGACGTGGGGGTTTCGGTCATAGCGATAATCAATGCTATGAGGGCGATGAAAAACTGATAAAAAGTATTGACAATAATTTACTTATAATTTATAATTATATCAAGCCGACACAGCTTCGGCTTGATATTTATTGTAGCTTTAGCGCCAATAAAAAATGACTGCTCATGCAGCCATTTTTTATACCATGTTTATATGAAATTCTCCCCGCGCCCCTGCGCGTCTGCCTACCGCCTTTACAGCGTAATCGGCGGGAGCGAGCTCCGCTGTTACCGAGCTTACATTTTTGTCCTCATCGTATATGGAAGCAACCACCTCGTTGCTGTCCATGTTCACCAGAACAACCTTGAGATCGCCCTTAGCATCTTCAAGCTCGCAGTCAAAGGAGTAAACCGCGTTTTCCTCCGCCGTGAAATATTTCAAAGCGAAAACTCCCCACAATTTGTCGACCTCAAAGCTCCATTCGTTATCTTTATTCTCGGTCATATGTACCGACAGCTTTTCGGATTCGTGATAGTCGTTGGTTCTCGCTATTACCTTATCGCTGTCGTATACGTCGTACCCGAAAAACTGCGATAAGCCCATCGGCACAGCCACCATAACCGCGAATGCCGCGGAAAGCGTGATAACAAATCCCGTTCTGCTTTTCATAGTCTATCCCCATTCTTTAATTATAATAGAGAACAGAGGTAAAACAGCTTGCGTAGGTTGAAAGGCAGTAAGCAAATCTGTTTTACATTGAAAAAAGGACGTTTCATTATTTTGAGGAACACATTATTTTTTGTCTTACCTCCGGCTCTGAAATTATTTTACCATAAATTTCTTAAGTAAATATGTACATAAATCTTAAGGTTTTCTTAATTGAAATAATTCGGAGCTTAACATAACGACCGTCATTTATCGCTTCCTTCAAGGAAATAGCTCGCCTCCATATCCGCTACGGAAAGCGCGAACGCGAAGGGGTACATTTCCAGCGCCCTGCCGATGGTGTTTTTGTCCTCGACCCCGGAAAAGCCCATATGCCAGCGTATTGCCATAGCCTCCTCGCGGGTGAGCCGCATAAATCCGCTTACCATATAAACGCTTTTTTCCCCGTGACCGTAGGGCAGAGTATCGTGTATCTCATAATAGGGAACCCTCTCCCACTGTCCGTCCTTGTTCTTGGCGTTGCGGAAACTTGTGCGGTAGAAATTCACCTTGCATATATCGTGCAGAAGAGCCGCTATCGCAATGCTCTCGTTGGAAGCCGAAAGCCCGTATTCGGTCTTGACCCTCTCACGCTCCATATATGCGCACAGGCATTTATAGACATTTAGGGAGTGCTTCAGAAGCCCGCCCTCGAAGGCGTTGTGGTAGCGCGTGCTGGCGGGTGCGGTAAAAAAGTCGCTCTTGTTTTCCAGAAAATCCAACAGCTTGTCAGCGCCGTCTCGTTTTATTTTGTCGTTGTAGATGGCTATAAATTCTTCTTTTTCGGTCATGCTAATCCTCCCAGCCCGTAAATTTTACCTGCTTGCGGTTAAGGCATTTATTCTTAATATCAAAGCTGTATTCGTATTTTATAACGGTATATCCGCCGCTCGGCTTTTCCGCCACAAGGTGCTGAACCATCTCCCCCGCCGATCTCATTTCAAGATGGGTTCCGTAGGGAGCAGCTTCCTCGCCGTTTTCGTATACGGGCACCTCGGTTATTTTCCCGCCGAATACCGCGAAATACCGTGCGTACTGCGGCGCTTCCACCTCGTTTATTATGTGGAAATCAAGCCGTATAAGATCGGGAAATTCCTCCGCTAAAAACTCGCGCTTGTTAGAGATCAGCTCGCAGCCGTAGGAAAGATTTTCCGCCACGCTCTCCAGGATAAGAAATCTGTCGTCACGCGGAACGTTTATTTTAAGGCTGTCTATGACTTCTCCCCGCTTAAGCAGATCAAGGCGGAAATCCCCGTATAGATCGCCGTTTATGTATGTAGTGTCGATATCCGTTTCACTTTCCTCATGACTGTTGTATTTCACGCCGGAGATCTCCACCGTGTAGTAGTCCGACTCGGAGTATATGTTTATTATGGTGTAGGAGAGCCTGTCACCCTGCACTCTCGGGGTCTGGATAGCCTCGGGGATAACGTCGCTGACTTCAAGCGAGGTCTGCGCGGAGGTGTTTGCGGTGGTGGTAGTGATAGCGGCGGGAGGGGGCTCCTCGGTAGGCGGCTGCGTTGCGGAGGTATAATGGTAGCTTGTTTCGTTGTTTTCAAGATTGCAGCCGACAAAAATAATTACATAAAAAACAACTATCGCGGCTGATAAAATCTTCTTCATTCCCACACCTCCTTAGCAGCATTTAAGTACATTATAATAGAATTTCCCGGAAAAATCAAGTACATAACGGGATATTTGGCTGACGGAATGTCGAAATAATAAAAAAGCATGAAAGGCGGCACAATAATTGTCGGATCATTTTTTTTGCGATCTGCATAAAACAAATAAAAAAGTTGCATAAATGTATATTTTCTGTCTTTTGACCGTGAAAAAATCAAAAATATTGAAAAAATAAATTGACAATGCCGTTAAAATCGTGTATAATTAAATAAATATTCATTGAAAAAGCCACATTATAAATGTATAAGCAGAGGTGCGGAAAATTTCAAATTGAAATCGGGAGTTAAGATGAAGTTTGAAGATATGACTTACGAGCGCATCACCTATGAAGAGATAGAGCGGAGATGCCGCGGGCTCATTGAGAGGCTGAAGGCGGCTCAAAGCTGTGACGATGCAATGGGAGCGGTGCGCGGGCTGTATGAATTACAGTCGGATATGACGCCGATGGAGCTGTGCTACGAGCGGCATAATATGAATGTCAACGACGAGTTTTACGCGGCGGAGCAGGAGTATTACGACGAGATAGGTCCGAGGGTCACGGAGTTGTTCAGCGAGTTTGACAGGCTGCTTATCGGTTCCCCGTTCAGAGGGGAGCTTGAGGGGATACTCGGAAAGCAGGCGTTCGTAATGATGGAGAACGGGCAGAGGAGCTTCGACAGCCGTCTTGTGCCGCTGCTTCATGAGGAGAGCGCTCTTGCGGAGCGGTATAACAAGGTCGTGTCGAACCTCTCCGCGGACTGGAGGGGCGAGAAAGTCAGACCGTCGATGATGGCTGCAGATCTTGCCTCAAAGGACAGGGAAACACGCAGACTCGCGTCGCTGGCGGTATCGCAGGCGTGGGAAGAAAAGCGCGCAGAGATAGAGGAGATATACCAAGGGCTGGTAGTCAACAGAAGCAAGCAGGCTGAAACGCTGGGAATGAAAAGCTATTCGGAGCTGAGCTGCCTGCTTATGAACAGGATAGGCTACGGGCTGAATGAGATCGCGGAGTTCAGAGAGAGGGTAAAGAAGCACATAGTGCCGCTTAACGAGTTTCTGACGGAGCAGAGAAGAAAGCGCCTGGGTCTGGACAAGCTGCGGTTTTATGACAATATATGCTTTGCTGAGGGAGACCCCATGCCGCTCGGCGGGACGGAATACTGCCTGGGCAAGACCCGTGAGATGTATCACGCGATGTCAAAGGAAACGGCGGAGTTTATTGATTTTATGCTGGACAACGGACTTTGCGATGCGGATATACGCGACGGAAAGCGTGACGGCGGCTATATGGCTTTTCTGGAGAAGTATCGCGCTCCCTTTATTTTCGCGAATTTCGACGGAACGAGCGAGAACGCTTATATAATGTGTCACGAGGGCGGTCACGCGTTCCAGGCATATCTGAAAAGGGACGAGGAGATACGGCATAAGTCGCAATTCACCTCGGAGTCCGCGGAAACTCACGCTATGGCGATGGAGAGCTTCGCCGCGCCGTATATGGAGCTTTTCTTCGGAGAGCGGGCGGAGGATTACCGCAGAATGCACCTTGAGGGCGCGGTAAGGCTTATAGTTAATGAGTGCCTTCAGGACGAGTTCCAGCAGACCGTATATGATGACCCGAATATGAGCTGCGGGGAGCGCAACGCGCTCTGGGCAAGGCTCGGCAGAGAGTATTTCCCGTCGAGGGATTACAGCGGGAATGAAAACCTTGAGCGCGGCTGCGGCTGGCAGAGGATACAGCATAATTTCTTCTGGGCGTTCTATACGGTGGACTACGCGCTGGCGCAGGTCTGCGCGCTGGAATATTACAGGTGGGCGGATGAGGACAGAGACGCCGCATGGAGCAGCTATCTGGATTTCTGCCGCAGCACGGGCAGCGACAGCTTCCCGAATCTGACAAGGGCGGCGGGGCTGAACGATCCGTTTGCGGAGGAGACGTTAAAGGGTATCGCGGATTGGGTCGGAAAACGGCTGGCGGTTCGGTAAGGGCGTGTAAATTCAAGAAACAAATCGCCCACGCAGGGGAATTTTGAAATTCTTTATAAATCATTTAATTCTCATCAACATATATAAACACCCCCTTGTCAACAGAGCTACGCAGAACCACAGCTTGGTTCGGCATATTAAGGACAGAAAGAGCACACAGCTCTTATAATAAATTTAAGGAGAAAGCATTATGAAAGGAAAAACAGGATTAAAGTCCCTGTTGGCGCTGCTTTTGGGAGTAAGTATGCTCGCGGGCTGTGCGGACAAGGGTGACAGCAGCGGAAGCGGCGGAAATAACAGCGGCTCGGAAAGCAATGTAAGCGGCACGGGAGGAGCCGAGGGTGCAACATACACCTACAATTTCACACAGCTTAGCACCCCGACTACGTTCAGTGTTCATGACAATGATATAGTAGATCCCATAACAGGATATACGGAAATAAATATGTGGGATCTTATACTGAACGACACCTATGACGGTTACGAGTGGAGCTGCGAGATGGCTGCGGAGGAGCCCGAGGATATCACCGCGCAGTACGCGGGTGACGAGAAGTGGGGCATTCCCGCCGACGCGACGGAGGGCTATGCCTGGAGGGTAACGCTGAACCCCGACGCGAAATGGGAGGACGGCACGCCTATCAACGCGGACAGTTATATTTATTCCATGCGGAATATGCTCAGCCCCGACATGAATAACTACAACGCGTCGAATTTTTACAACAAAATGCCGATAAAGTACGCGGAGAATTATTTCAAGTCAAAGCAGGGTGCGACCAGGACGGCGGTAGCCTCCGACAGCGGTTACGCGGAATACGGCGATTCCAAGCTTTATGTGAGCTTCACTCTGCCCACCTACGCTTTCTACGATTACAGCGCGCAGGATTACTATAACGAGAGCGCTCCCTACCTCAACGAGGCGGGCGAAAACCTTATGGACAAGTACGGCTCGGAGGATTACGTTGAAGTGACCGACGAGGTAAAGGCGGATATCAATTTCATGCTTAAGGATTGGTACGGCTATGATGAGACAGACGAAGAGTCTTATCTCGATATGGCTTTCTATGATAAGGTTCTCGAGCCCAAGACCTTTGAGGAGATCGGCTTCTTCAAGACGGGAGATTACGAGCTGACCGTAATTCTGTACAGCCCTCTCACGCCCTATTTCTTCAAGTATTACAGCGGCGCATACGCGCTTGTCAACGAGGAAAAGTATGAGGCGGGCAAGACCCAGACCGGTGATATGATCAAGACGAACTACGCTACCTCGGTCGACACCTATATGTCCTTCGGTCCCTATAAGCTGGTCGGATTTCAGGCGGACAAGGAGTTCAGACTGACCAAGAATGAAAACTGGTACGGCTGGACTGATGGCAGGCATGAGGGACAGTTCCAGACTACCGATATCGTTGCTACGGTAGTTGAGGATACCTCCACGTCGGAGCTGCTTTTCCTCCAGGGGAAAACCGATTCATTTGCGCTGTCGGGAGATAATCTCGGCAAATATCAGGGCAGTGATTTTATCATTTACTACCCCAGTCCTTATATTTATTTCCTGAATATAAATAATGATGTGGATTCTCTTACCGAACGCCAGCAGGCGGGCGAGAACAAGCTGATCCTTACGAACCTCGAGTTCCGCAAGGGTATCTCTCTTTCGATGGACCGCGCCAAGTTCCTTGCGCAGCAGGGCTATGGAAAGGCGATGTACGGCTATATCAGCGATATGTTTATTTACGACGTTGAGTCCGGCGTGAGCTACCGCGACAGCGAGCCCGCAATTGAAGCTCTCAAGACCTTCTACGGCGTGTCCGATATCGACGAAATCACCGGCTACGACCTCGACGCTGCGCGTGAGTGCCTTGTAAACGGATATAATCAGGCTCTCGCGGACGGGCTTTGTACCGAGACCGACAAGTTTGTGTTCGATTACCCCACATGGAGCAACAGCGCGGCTTACGTCAAGGAGGTAAGCTTTATGCAGGAATCCTTTGACGCTGCAACTGCGGGTACCCCCCTTGAGGGACGCATCACCATCAATATGTCCGTAAACGAAAACTACTACGACGCGCTGGATAACGGTGAGTACGATATCTGCATGACGGCGTGGAACGGCTCTCCCTCAAACCCTTATCAGCTTATGGAGTACTTTGTAACGAATTATTCTTCGCCCCAGTGCTACCTCGGCTTTGATCCCGGGACCGAAACGCTGGAGATCGAGCTTAACGGCGAAAAGATAACCAAGACCTACTTCGACTGGTATAACGCGATGTACACCGGCGAATACGCGGTAGCGG
>CAMWLH010000069.1 GCA_947175045.1 uncultured Clostridia bacterium
CGAAGCGAGTGACCGAGAGTGCTTGCGGGAATTTTGAAATTCTTTTAAATCATTTGCTCCTCGTCAACATATATTAACAGCTTTTAGTCAACATAGCATAAAGGGATAACAGCTCAGATCAACCTATATAAAAATCCGCCCTCTGAACGAGAGCGGATTTCAATTTGAGGAGATCGCTTTTATTGCTCCCCTAACCCAAGATATTGCATAATATCCCCCGCGAACCGGTTGCCGCAGCGGGCAAGCTCGCCCGGAACGCGTTCCGTGCCAAGACGCGTGGTGTGCCAGTTATCCTTGGGACACCGTAAAGATCCACCGGGCAGACGATAAGCTCCGTTTCGGGGAACGCGAGCTGATACAGCATAAGGCAGCGCCGGGCATGGAAGGATTTGCATACATAATCGCGGTCTTGATCTTCAGCCCGCGCTCGTCGGCGACCCTGCGCGAGAAAAACGCGTTGTCGCGGGTGTGCCCCGACTAATCCGCGGCAAAAATAAATTCCGTGATGTCAGAAATTATGCGGTCGTTCATGTCACTTGTTCCTCATATCATTTGCCGTATACACCACCTCGGCATAGATAGACGCCACTATCTGATAAAGCTCCTTGGGAATGGTTTCTCCCGAGTTAAGCATTACCAGCAGCGCCGCAACACTGTCGTCACGATAGATCGGCACTCCCGATTCGTCCGCGATATTCACTATTCGCTGCGCAAGCTCGCCCAGCCCCGAGGCTACTACCACGGGAGCGTAATTAACATCGGGATTGTATTTAAGCGCTACCGCCGCGTTCTGCCCGTAAAGGCGCTTGTTGGTTGAGGGGAGCTTTTGTTGTTCACTCATGGGATACCTCCGTTAGTTTTTAATAAATGTTGATCTTGGCTGATTATTTAAATTTGAATTTTCCTCACCGCTCCATCCGCCTGCGGCGGATTGCGCTAGCCCGCCGCGAAAGCTCCGTTTCGCTTCGCTCGACTGCGCTTCCGCAGCGGCTTGCGGAAAATTCCTGCGTGGGCGTTATGCCGCTCTATGTGAGTACTGCTTTTGCTTCTTGATTAAATTATACACGCTTGTTCAGCGAGGTTCTTCTGTCAAGTATCTTGGGGAATATATCGGGAAGATTATGCGGCTTTTTCAGCGGCGCTGTCTCAAAGGTCTTGGCGTTATAGCCGATATTGCGGATTATTTTGTTTATCCGCTGCTTCATAGGCTCTATCTGGTTTTCAAATCTGTTGGGATACAAAAGCGCTATATTCACGTCCTCGCCCAGCGCGTACATATCCAGCTCAAAGCGCCCTATGCTTTCCACATCAAAAGTCAGGAACAAGTGATAATTGCGCTGCGTCGAGGGAGTATTGTTTGGGTTATTCTCGTCGTTATCAACCCACAACTCCCCGAACGCCTTTGTGCCGTCAACGTCCAGCGGCAGTATATAGTGCGCCAGCGGAGTGAACACCCCCGGAGCATTAAGCAGACTTTGCAGCAGATTTGACGCGTTGAAGCTGTCAAGTGATTTCAGCGCGGGGTGGTTGATGTTCTCCTGGATAAAATCCGTAAGGCTGTCCAGCGTGGAGCTTACGGGCGGACGCACGCCGTGCTGCGGCAGCTCGTTTTTTACCGACATTCTGTCAATAATATCCACAAACGACCCGTAAAGCCGCTCTCTTATGGGAATATCCGGCATCGCGCGCAGCATTTCGTTCAGCTTGTCGATAAGCTCCTGCATGGTGTTTATCTTGGAAAGATCGTTCATCAGCTCCGCTGTGTTCTCGCCGCTCCTGTCGCTGATAAACAGACCCTTTGTCAAAGTCTTTACCGCGTCCATTCCGCCGATCTTTCCGCGGATATAGTTGTTCATCGTGCGCTCGATATTATACCCGCTCTGCTTCAGCCGGTTCATATACCCCTTTTCGCTCATGCTTTCAAACAGATTTTTCCTGTAACCTGTCAGTACGTCGGGCTCGTCTTCGGGATTATCAACAAAGTTTTCCTCTGAATTTACGTCATTTTGCCGAATATCATCATTAACTTCCTTAAAATTTAAATTTTTGTCGTTCTGATTAGCTGAAAGTGGTTGATTTTGTTGAAGATTTGTAGTATAATTATCTATGGGGTTATCTGCGCGTAAATTTTCGCCGTCTCCCCCTTGATTCCGAGATATGTCGGATACGGGATTTTCATCGGATACCGCATCAGGGTTTTCACGCTGAGCGGCCTGGATATCGGCGGAAACCTCTTTGCCTGTAAGAGCCTCCTCGGAGAGTTCGTAGCCGTCTCCCCCGAAATTCTCCCTGACTCCCGCACCGCCGTCGGGGTCGACATTATCGGCATGATCGGGCTGACCTATCATCGGCATATCATTGATATCCGATACGTCTTCGCCGACGTCGTCCGTAAAAGGAAAAGTCTGCTGCGGCTGAACGTTCTGGGTCTGCGCGGGAACCTCGTGGGAACCGCCCGGGTCCTGCATAGGCTGCTTGTCGAAGATAGCCGAGAAAAGGCGGTTGAAGGAGTTTTTCAGCGACTCGCGGAGAGTTCCCGACGATATCTGCGTAAGCAGAAGGTTGAAGTACTCCTTGCACATATAGGGGCTGTTGTTATAACGCGAAAGGTTATGTACAATCAGCGGAATGAGCATCTGGGTCTTGTCGTCGTTCAGCAGGCTGCCGCTCACGTCCTTGAGGATATTGAGCGTTTCGCCCTTGAGGTAGTCGAAATATTTGTCCGCGTCCTGCGCGCCCCACTGCTGCGAAAGATTAAGCAGCTTGGCGGACAGCTTCTCGTTGGGAGCGTAGTAATCCGAAAGGAATTTCATGTTGGCACGCAGCGCACCGAGTATCTCGCTCTTGTTCTGGGCAAAGTTGAGGGATTTCAGAAGATTTCCGATAAGCTCCTTGGTCTCGGGGTCGGTGGTGGTCTGGGCTACCTCGCGGAGAACGTCGTAGAACTCGTGACCGCTGAACATTGTGTTCTGCTGCTCCTGATTCTGTATCTCCTGCACAAGCTGCTCGGGGGTAACATAAAGCTCCTTGGCGAGATTCTCCAGGCCGCCGTAAAGCTCGGTATGACCCGTAATCAGCGCCTGATTGAGAACCTCCACGTTAAGCAGGTCTTTAAGAGTTTCCACCGCCATGGTCGGGTCTTTGGCAATCTGTACGGAAAGCGGGATAAGGTCACGGTTACCCATTTCCAGCCTGCCGCGCTTGCCGGCGTCGCCGGAACCGCCCGCCGCGTTAGCGCCTGTAAGGCGTACCACGTCAAAGGGCTCGGTATTCTCATCCTGCTGCCGCGGGCTGTAATTATAGTTTTTAGCGGTTATTGGGTTGTTGATCTGCGGTATCTGCGCCATCTTTGTTCACTCCTTAAATCGGGTAATTCATAAGCCGAACGGCTTTTGAAATATATTCCGCGGTATACGCGGAGAATAATGATATATAAGCATCTTGTGTTTATTATATCATAAATCGGTCAAATAATAAAGGGCTTTTCAAAAAATATTTCAAAGAATAAACGCTAAGCGCGTATTCGGAAAGGAATTGATATTATGGCAAAAATAGAACCCGGCATGGAAGCTATGCTTGACATGTACTTCTATGAAACGAACTCTCTTCTGGAGCAGCTTGATGAGATACTGCTCCGCACAGAGCAGGCTAACGCCTTCGAGAGCGATGACATCAAGGAGATTTTCCGCATAATGCACACGATCAAGGGGTCGTCGGCAATGATGGGGTTTGACAATCTTTCGGTGCTCGCGCATAAGGCGGAGGATATGTTCTTCGTTATCCGCGAAAACCCGGACGTTATCACGGACGTGAGCTTCGTGTACGACCTAGTATTCCAGGTATCCGACTCCTACAAGGCACAGATCGAGGCTATTCAGAACAACGTCGGCGGAGAATACGAGCTGACGGACTTCGACGACTTGATAGACAAGCTGATGAAGGGTCGTGACACTCTTCTCGGCGAGACCTCGGGCGCGGCTCCCGCTCCCGCCTCCAACGAAAAGCCCAAGACTACCGTAAAGGTATACTTTGAGGAGGGCTGCCAGATGGAAAATCTGCGCGCTTTCCTGCTGATAAACACCATAAGGGACGACTGCTCTTTCCTGGAGTTTACGCCGAACGATGTGGAGACCAACTCCGAATCCTCTAAGATAATCATGGAGCAGGGCTTCCTTATCACGTTCGTTCCGATAGACGATACGGATTCCATTCTTAAACAGGTGGAAAGCGCGCTTAACGTTCAGGCGTATGAGGTTGGCGAAACGGGTGACTCGTCAAAGCCGGCAGCCGCGCCCGTGCCCGCAGCGGAGCTTCCGCCCGAGCCGGAGACGGTAAAGGAAACGATTCCCGAAGTTGCGGCTCCCGCACCCGCTCCCACGCCCGCGCCCGCTCCCACTCCCACAGCGCCCACCGCAATAGAAAAGGCACAGGCGGCGGTGGCTCAGGCACAGGCGTCAAGCGGCGCGCAAAAGCAGAGCCTTATCAGCGTAAACCTGGCAAAGCTGGACGCGCTGCATGATATCGTCGGCGAGATCATCACCACCGAGTCGATGGTCATCTCCAACCCCGACCTGGAGGGTCTGGAGCTGGAGAGCTTCAACAAGGCGGCAAGAGAGCTGAGAAAGCTCACCAGCGAGCTCCAGGATACGGTCATGTCCATAAGAATGGTACCGCTCGCGGGCGTGTTCCAGAAGATGAACAGGATCGTGCGCGACATGAGGAAAAAGCTGGGCAAGGAGGTCGACTTCGTTATCGAGGGCGAGGACACGGAGGTAGACAAGTCCATTGTGGACAGCCTGCAGGATCCGCTGATGCACCTTGTCAGAAACTGCATGGATCACGGTATAGAGGAGCACGTTGAGGACAGAATCAACGCGGGCAAACCCGAAAAGGGCACTCTGAAACTCATCGCGCAGAATGCCAGCGGCGAGGTAATCATTACCGTTTCCGACGACGGTCAGGGCATCGACCCCGAAAAGATAATGAACAAGGCGAGAAGGCAGGGCATTCTTACCAAGCCCGAGAGCGAATATACAGAAAAGGAAATACAGAATCTCATTCTTCTCCCCGGCTTCTCCACCAACGAGACCGTTACCGAGTTCAGCGGGCGCGGCGTCGGTATGGACGTTGTAAAGGCCAACATCGAAAAGTGCGGCGGCGTTATCATCGTTGACTCCACCAAGGGCGAGGGCACGAGCTTCATTATAAAGATACCGCTCACAATGGCGATAATCGACGGTATGGAGGTAACCTGCGGCGATCTGGTGTTTACTGTGCCGATCTCCACCATCAAGCAGAGCTTCAAGGCGGAATCGAGCCAGATGCTCCGCGATACTGGCGGAAACGAAATGATAATGATACGCGGCGTATGCTATCCTATACTCAGAATGCATGAGAAATTCGGCATAGAAACCGAGGTAACCAACCTTGAGGACGGTATATTGCTGCTGGTTGAGGCGGATAATAAGGCGGTATGCCTGTTCGCGGACAAGCTCATAGGTGAGCAGCAGGTAGTCGTAAAGCCCTTCCCGAAGTACCTCTCACGCTACAACATAAAGGACGAGGGACTTTCGGGCTGTACCATAATGGGCGACGGCAGCATCTCGCTTATCGTTGACACCAACACACTTATCGGTTAAAGGGAGGTTTATAGTATGACTAATGACGTTATAAAAGAGGCGGTTGCCAAGCAGCAGTCGGGTGACAGAAAGCTGATCGCCGACAACAGCGTTCTCGGAAAGGCTATGACCTTTAATATAGGAGATCAGGTTTACGGTATTGAGATTCAGTATGTAAAGGAGATCATCGGGGTACAGCGCATTACAAAGGTTCCCCACGTCCCCTCTTATATAAAAGGTATTATCAACGTGCGCAGTAAGGTGGTTCCGATAATTGATATAAGAACGCGTTTCGGAAAGCCTGAGATACCCTACACCAACCGCACCTGCATAATCAGTCTCGAGCTGGGCGACGTTTCGGTGGGAATTATCGTTGACAGCGTCGCGGACGTAGCGGATATCCATACGGGAGAAATTTCCGCAACGCCCGATAATCACGCGGTGAACACCAACGATTTTATTCAATATATGATAAGATCCGACGACACCACCAAGCTGATCCTTGATGTTGCTAAGCTGCTTGACGAGCAGGATATATAAAAAATTTCTGCAAGTTTTGTGCCGCGCCCACGGCGGCGCGGGGACACAAAACCCGAAAGGAGGCGTGCTCCTTAACGGGAGCATAGTATATGTCACTGGAGATAACAGATAAAGAATTTGAACGGCTTGTAACCTATATGCACGATAATTTCGGCATAAATCTCGCATCGAAAAAGGTGCTTGTAAAGGGCAGGCTGGGAAATATGCTTAACGACCGCGGTTTCAAAAGCTATACCGAGTATATAGACGCCGTTATCGCGGATACCTCGGGAGCCGAGGTCACAACAATACTTAACAAGCTCACTACAAATCACACTTTCTTTATGCGTGAGCCGGAGCATTACACCTTTATGAGGGAAACCATACTGCCCTATATGGTGGAGCAGAACAAGCAGAACAAGACCCTGCGCATATGGAGCGCCGCCTGCTCGAGCGGCGAGGAGTGCTACACCACGGCTATGCTGATCGACGAGTATTTTGGACGCGACAAGGCGGGTTGGGACACTCGTATTCTGGCGACGGACATCTCCCAAAACGTTATCAACAAGGCTAAAGAGGGCATTTATCACGAGGACGGCATGAAGGGCTTGAGCAACGAGTGGAAATCCCGTTACTTCAACAATCTGGGCAACGGCAACTACGAGATATGCCAGGCGATAAAGGACGAGGTCATTTTCAAGACATTCAATCTGATGGATCCCATGCCCGACAAGTACAAGAGAAATCCCTTTGATCATATCTTCTGCCGCAATGTAATGATCTATTTCGACCAGCCCACCAAAGCCGCGCTTGTGGAGAGATTCTACGACGTGGTGAAGCCCGGCGGATATTTCTATATCGGACACGCGGAGAGCATTCAGCGCAACGAAACGCGGTTTGAGTATGTCAAGCCCGCTATCTACCGCAAGAGCGTAAAGGCGTAAGGCTGTGAGGTAACGCTTCGGGCATACGCAGCCCGTTTTCGCATAAAATTTCATGGAGCGGGCTTTCCTTAACGAATAACTAATTCAATTTTTCCGGAGCATTTTTATGAGAAGAATTAAACTTTTGGTGGTTGACGATTCTATCCTCTTCAGAGAGGTGCTTTCGCGCTATATTCGCCAAGATGTTCAGATAGACATTGTAGGAACAGCGGGCGACCCCTATTCCGCGCGGGACATGATACTTGAGTATGAGCCCGATGTCATGACACTGGATATAGAGATGCCGCGCATGGATGGTGTGGCTTTTCTCAAAAAGCTGCTGCCGCAGTATTATGTTCCGACTATAATCGTTTCCTCATCCGAGGAGCACAGAAAAGCCGCCCAGGAGGCGGGAGCAATAGAATTTATTTCCAAGCCGATAGCCCGCACCAGCTCCGATATGGAGCGCTTTGCGAATGTTATCTGCGCGGCGATAAAGCGCGCCTACGCAAAGGGCGGCAGTATGATCGGACAGGTGGGAGTACGTTCCGCCGCGGGCGGAGCGGTTCCTGACAGGACTGAAAAAGCCGAGAAGCCCGAAACTACCATACGTCCCATTGCCGATTTTTCCTCTGCCGCGGCTACTGCTCCCACTGCTCCCACCCCTGTCACGACCCCCGCCGCGCCGAAGGCTTCGGAGCAGTCCGCTGCCCGTCAGAGCAACCGTGCGCTGCCGCACAACGGCACGAAGTTCCGCAAGACCGATGTCATAATCGCGCTGGGAGCGTCAACCGGCGGCACGGAAGCGCTGGAGCAGGTGATCAAGGTGTTCCCCGAGGATACGCCGCCCGTTATAATAGTGCAGCATATGCCCGCGGGGTTCACGAAGCTGTATTCCGAAAGGCTTAACCGCAACTGCAAAATGCAGGTCAAGGAAGCGGAGGACGGCGACAGACTGAGAAGAGGGCTGATAATCATAGGCGCGGGAGAACATCATCTGCGGCTTTGTCGGGACGCGCGCGGATATTATGTTTCGTCCAAAACCGGCGAGAAGGTCTCGGGGCATTGCCCCTCGGTGGACGTGATGTTCACCAGCGTTTCGGAGGTCGCGGGAGCGAACGCGATCGGAGCTATTCTTACGGGAATGGGACGTGACGGAGCCAACGGACTGCTCAAAATGCGCAACGCGGGAGCGTTCACCATAGGGCAGGACAAGGAAAGCTGTGTGGTGTACGGAATGCCTATGGAGGCGTTCAATATCGGTGCAGTGGAGATACAAGCGCCGCTGTATAATATATCGGATATTATTCTTAATCAGCTTTATTAAATAAGCCGCCCGAAAAATCGGGCGGTTTTTTGCAGGTGATTTATATAAATGATAATTTAGTGTAGCTGTTTGTTTTGTTAGATTTTATATGTTTATCCGCACTATTATGTGAAAGCGAAGCTTTCACGCGCTCGAACTGGGGCGAAACCTTCGGGGGAGGGGGGAAGAAGAAAATCCGACAAAAGCGGGG
>CAMWLH010000070.1 GCA_947175045.1 uncultured Clostridia bacterium
GCTCTTAAGGGCAGAACCAAGGCGAGAGTTATTATATGTATCCCCTCGGGCGTTACCGAGGTTGAGCGCCGCGCGGTCAAGGAGGCTGCGGAGCAGGCGGGCGCAAAGCGCGTGTCCATAATCGAGGAGCCTATGGCGGCGGCTATCGGAGCGGGTCTGCCCGTTGCCGAGCCTATGGGCAGCATGATCGTAGATATCGGCGGCGGCACGAGCGAGGTGGCTATAATATCCCTCGGCGGCATCGTTACGGCGCGCTCCGTAAGAGTCGCGGGGGACGAGTTTGATTCCTCGATAATCAACTATATCAAGAAAAAGTATAATCTTCTTATAGGAGAGCGTACCGCGGAGAATATCAAAACGGAAATAGGCTCCGCCTTCAAAACCGACGATATCGAGCCCGTGAGGGATATCAAAGGGCGCAATCTGCTCAACGGTCTGCCCGAGAATATCACGATAACCAGTCAGGAGGTTCGCGAGGCTATCGCCGAGCCCCTATCGCACGTTATCGAAGCGATAAAGACCACGCTTGAAAAATGCCCTCCCGAGCTGGCAGCGGATATTATTGAAAACGGAATTATGCTCGCGGGCGGAGGCGCGCTGCTTAAGGGGCTGGACGCGCTTATCCACGCAGAAACGGGTATGCCCGTAAATATAGCGGAGCACCCGCTGGACTGTGTCGCGGACGGCACGGGCAAGGTTCTGGAGAATATCGATAAGCTGGAGGACGTGCTCAGCGAGGACGAAACTATTTATTAAGGTCGGCAGACTAAAATCACCGCAAGCCCGCGCAGAATAGCGACGTTTCGCCCACGCAGGAATTTTTTCGCAATAAGCTGCGAAAGCGGAGTGAAACGGAGCTTTCGCGGCGCGGTAGGCGAATGGAGTTCGCCGGTGTGAAAAATTTTTTTGAATCGGGAGCAGAGATGAGAGAGTTTTTTCATAGCATAAAGTTTAAGATATTGATATGTATAGGCGCTCTGCTGCTGGGTTTTATGGCTTATGTGGCGGTGTCGGCGGGGATAGAGACTCTTCCCGAAAGGATAATCGGGTCGGTTACATATCCGTTTGTAACGGCGTCGAACGCCATTTCGGAGGGCGTGACCGGATTTATTGACAAGCTGATAAACGCCGATACCTATAAAAGGCAGAACGAGGAACTTACCGCGCAGCTCACGGAAATGTACAAGGAGATCGTGGACTACGAGGAGATAAAGCAGGAGAACGAGAGCCTGCGGGAAATGCTTGGGCTTAAACAGGAAAACAGCGATTTCGTTTTCAGTGAGCCGTGCAGCATTATCGCGCGCAACTCAAATGATATTTACGGCGGGTTCACTATCAACAGAGGGTCGGATCACGGGCTGTCGGTGAACGATCCGATAATCACCACGGTCGGGCTTGTGGGCAGAGTAACGGCGATAGCTCCCAACTACGCAAGGGTAACGACGCTGCTAAGCCCAGAGGTAAATGTCGGAGTGTACACCACCCGCGCCAAGGTAACGGGAGTGCTGGAGAACGATCTGACGACCGCCCAGGATGGGAAGTGCCTTATGAGCGATATCCTCCGCGATGCGGATATCAAGGAGGGGGATATAATCTTCACCTCGGGAAAGAGCGGGCTGTTCCCCGAAGATGTTATGGTGGGAACGGTGATCGGAGTTTACGATGATTCCAACGGGCTGTCGAAGCACGCAGTAATCGAGCTTGCGGAGAATTACTTCAGCATAACAAAGGTTTACGCGGTGGTAGATTTTGAGGGTAAGGGTCTGGATTTCCCTATTGATGAATAAACATTCTGCGGGATGGTATCCAAAGCGGTAATATCGCGGTACTGTCCCGATTACATTTAGAGGAAAAGTATGAATCATTCATTCAGCAAGCGCTCCCGTCGGAAAGCTTTCCGCGTGTTTACGCGGTGGTTTTTGTATGTGGTGCTGCTGCTTTGGTTTTATGTGTGCCAGTGCAACCCGATAATACGGGGGTACTGTCCGCTGCTGCTTATTCCGCTCGCGACCGCTGTCGCTATGTGGGAGGGCGATCTTGCGGCAGGGATATTCGGTGCAGTCTGCGGGATAATGTTGGACACCGCGACGGGGGTCACGGTGGTGGGATTCTCCGCGCTGTGGCTGCTGGCGGCGTGTCCGTTTATATCTCTGCTGACGCGGTTCTGGGTCAAGAAGAATTTTTTGAGTTATTTTATATTCAACACGGCGGTAGCCTCCATTATGGCGGCGCTTGATATGCTTTTCCTGCACTGGGTGTGGGAGGGCGCGGAGTCGGTGATATCGTTCAAAAAGTCGGTTCTGCCCGCTTACGGGGGAGCGATATTCTTTTCGGTGCCCATTTATTTTTTGGTAAGGCTGATCTACACCAAGTCACTTCCCAAGGAGGAGCGCAAGCTGGAGGAATCCGCCCAGAACGCGGAGAGCGTGGAGGAAAAGGAGTAACAACGGCTCAGTTCGCAGCAGCGCAATAATCGCGCAGCTAAAGGCGCTGAAAGCAATAGGCAATATAATGTCCACGAAGCAAAATTTTTCGCAACAAATTCCGAAATCGGAGTGCAACGTAGCTTTCGGGGCGCGGTAGGCGAACGAAGTTCGCCGGTGCGGAAAATTTTTTTGAGATCAGGAGTAAAAAATGTCTAAAATATCTTCGGTTATAAGATCCGCGTTTCTGGCGGGAACAGTTGTGCTGCTGGCGTTTATGTGCGGCATACGTCTGCTGCAGATACAGGTAGCGGACGGGGACAAGTATCTGTCAATGACGCAGCAGACGCATATGGCGGAGCAGGATATAGAGGCTGCCCGCGGGATAATCGTGGATTCGGGCGGCAAGGTGCTCAACTCGAATAAGATGGTGTACAATGTCAATCTGCAAAGGGCTTCGCTCAAAGAGGGCACGGAGAACGAGATAATTTTCAGAATACTTACCATACTTATTAAAAACGGCGAGGAGTGGAACGAAACGCTCCCCATAACAAGGGAGCAGCCCTATAAATTCAACGGGAGCGACAGCGCGGTCGAGGCGGTGAAAAAGAATCTCAATATGGGCGGCTACGCGACGGTGGATAATGTCATTTATCAGCTATACAAGGATTATGATATTGACGAGAAGTACGGCGAGGAAATGCGCAGATGTATCGCGGGCGTGCGGTATGAGATGAAGATAAAGGATTTTTCGCCGAAAAACAAGTTCGTGCTGGCTTCGGATATAAGCGAGGAGACCGTTCACGAGCTTAAGGAGCTCAGTGCGCTGCTGGAGGGCGTTGATATCACGGAGAGCTGGGAGAGGGTCTACCTTGACGGAGACCTCGCACCGCATATAAGGGGAACCGTCGGCGCGATATCCTCGGAAAAATATCAGGAGCTTAAGAACAGCGGCTATACGCTGAACGATATAATAGGGCTTTCTGGCGTGGAGCAGGCTCTGGAGGAGGAGCTACGCGGCAGCCGCGGGGTGCGCAGGATAACACGAAACGGCAGCGGCGTGCAGATATCCGACGAGGTTATCACTGACCCGCAGGCGGGAAATTCCGTAATGCTGACCATCGACAGCAATTACCAGCGAATGGTGCAGGAGATAGTGCAGTATCATATTGACTTTCTGCACTCGACACACTACACCATAGAGCACGACACACAGCACAGGGGTACGGAATGCAACACGGGCGCGGCGGTCGTGCTGGACGTTAAAACGGGGGGAGTGCTTGCGTGCGTGAGCATTCCCGGGTATGATATAAACGATTATATAGACAATTACAGCGAGGTGCTGAACAGGGAGTATTCCCCCGTATTCAACCGCGCGCTCAACGGCACGTTCCGTCCCGGGTCTACCTTCAAGACCATCACCGCGGCGGCAGGTCTGGCGGAGGGAGTGATCGACGCGAATACCCTCATAACCTGCAACCAGGTCTACACCTACTATGACCCTTGGAAGCCCACCTGCACGAGTTGGCACGGCGCTATACCCGTGGACGAGGGACTTCACTGGAGCTGCAACGTGTTTTTCTACGAGACCGCGCGGCGGCTCGGCATTGAGCGTCTGGCGGACTGGGCGGCGAGGTTCGGCGTTGGTTGTGATCTGGGCTTTGAGCTGAGCATGGCGACGGGTCAGATGACTTCGCTGGAACTCTATGAGGAACAGGGTCTGGAGTGGAACGAGGGCAACGTTATCCAGGCGGGAATAGGTCAGATGGAGACCGCGCTTACGCCCATGCATTTAGCTGTGCAGGCTATGACTATTGCCAATAAAGGCATACGCTACGAGCCGCACATTGTAAAGGCGGTATACAACTACGATTTTACCGAGCTTGTTTATGAAAAGCAGCCCGTGATAGCGGAGGATATGTCGGATATGTCGGAAATTTTCGACGTGGTGACACAAGGAATGAAAAAGGTAAGCACCAACGCCAACTTTCTTATCAATGGGAGCTGGGTGAATATCTACGACTACAAGGGTATAGGCAAGGAGAACGTAGCGACAAAGACGGGAACCCCCCAGACCTCCCTTACGGAATACAACTCGGCGATAATTGGATTTTACCCCGCGGATAACCCCGAGATAGCTTTCGGGGTGATGATGGAAAAGGCGGAGTTCTCCCGCCACGTTGCCTGCAACATAATCGACGCGTATGTTAAAGGAGAGTTCAACCCCGAATACGACGCGGAGGGCAACGCTATGTGGGGAGTTTAGGAGGTATCAATGAAAAAAGCGCTTATTATAACGGTTTGCTGTTTTACGGCTTGCTGTCTTGTCATAGCCGGCATTTGCCTGCTTGCTTTCAGAGAGCGGTATGATAGAGAGCGGTATGATATCGTGAAGTTTTCCGTTGAACAGGAGCCCGACGGCGTATTTTCGTCAAGGCATTACGATGAGCTGTTTATGATCGTTGACGGAGAAATACGGTCGTATGATCAAAACGGCTCTTATGATACCTGGGATATCGATATCGACGTCCGCGAGATTTTTCCGTGTAAGGACGAATTGTGGCTCATTGATCAGAATAACGATTTGTACAGGTATTCCTCGGGCGAGAGTACGCTTATTCTGAATGACGTTGTTGATTTTGACGTCTTTGGTAAAAGCTATGCGGCGATTTTGGGCAGCGGAGAGGTGTACGTCTGGGGCAAGGACTTATATATGTACGGAGCGAGCGGGGATTATTCGGAGGAGCCCGTTTTGGTTGAAAATATAAGCGGCGCAAAAAGGGTCAAGCTCAGCAATTTTTACGTGCTGCTGCTTGATAAAGACGGTCAGCTGTACGAGGACTCGATGCTTGTAGACGAAAGCCAAAGAGGTTTTAAAAAGATCGAGGGCTTAGAGCCGATACGGGAAATATATTCGGGCTACGGCACTATTGCCGTAGCGGCTTCGGGAAAGACATACTATTGGTTCAAAAGCTACAACTCGGGCGCTGTCGACCCGGATCTGGATACGTCCGTTATTGCAAGCAGATGCGAGGAGCTGCGCGTTAAAAATTATTCGCCGGGCACTGATTTCTGGGCAGCGTGTACGGAGCAGGGCGAGGTCTGCTGGTGGGGCGTAGATGAATTCAGAAAAAGCTATGATAAAAGTATTCATTTTGTCAGTTCACCCGAAAAGCTCCCGCATATCAAAAACGCCGAAAATGTGTATTCGGGCGCGTTTGTAATGTACATCAAAAGCGGGACGGATTTTTACATAGTCTGAAGCGCATATGGACATTGAGGAGGATCTGTTATGGGAAAGAGGAAAAAGGCGGTCATTATACTCTTGTCATGCTTATTTGCTGTTATAATCGCGGCGGCGGTTTTTGCCGTTTGGGTCTCCGATTCCATCAAGGCGGAAGAGTTTTGTCAATCCGTCGACATTTGGGGCTGGGAAGGTCAAGTGTCCTATTCAATGCTTTCACGGCAGCTTCGCGATATAATTTCCGAGGAGGAA
This sequence comes from uncultured Clostridia bacterium, assembly GCA_947175045.1. Taxonomy (GTDB): domain Bacteria; phylum Bacillota; class Clostridia; order Oscillospirales; family Ruminococcaceae; genus CAG-115. The sequence goes on from CAMWLH010000070.1 coordinate 5,920, forward strand.
TTTAACGACGCGTCCCGCGACGATACGTCACCCATGGCTCGTCTGCGAATGTACCAAAAGCTTGATAACCTCGTTCCTGACAACCGACCGAAAGATAAATTTGACGGCAGCACCTCATGGTACAAGGCGTATTATTTTGAAACAATAGAAGATGAGCCTTTGCGGTATTTTATTGATTTTAACATCGACGTTACCTGTACGCTCGGAAAAATCAAGGTTCACAATTTTACCTGTTATATTGAAAGTGTGGAATTATGAAAAAAGCGGTCATCATTACGGTTTCGGCAATCTTTCTTATAATCGCGTGCTTCCTTGCTTCAATACCGATAGTCAACAACATTTTTGCAAAGCAAGTAGCGGATAAGCTTGCGGCAATGCCTCTCCCCGAAAAAACGCGCATTGCCGAGAGAAAATCCATAGCTGCAAAGCTATGGGGCAACGGTAACGGAATGGACTACTTCGGCGCTCTTCTGATAGAAAGCGAGCTTACGGAAGAGCAGCTTGAAGTGTTCTATGCCGAAAGCGGCACGGACTGCCGCGTTGAAAAACAATGCTCGCAAAGCATTGAGGTTACCGATCATGGCAGTTACAGCTTCAAGACCGAAATAAATTCCGACAACTTCTATATTATATATGCACTCGGCGGCTGTGACTCTCCCATAAAAGAAATTTACGCGGAACTTGACCTGCGCGGACATTGAAATCCGCAGTACAGTTGACTTAAAACAATAAAAAAGTGTGCCGCGAAGCTTTCCGCGGCACACTTTTTTATTGTTTGCGATAGAGCACAAGCTCTTCAATATCTGTCGGCAGTACACATAGACGAGAGATTTGCTGAAAAGCGGGATCGTCCTCGCGGAGCTCCAGATATTCGCCATATTCAAACTCTATGTCGATATGAACGTCAATATCCTTTTCGTCGCTTTCATCGCTGTACTCAAAAATATCCCGACGGTAAACCACCGAATCGACGTCCTCCGCCATCTCACTGTCGGAAAACTCGCTGAGCTCCAGTGCCTTTCTGACATCGTCAATTGAAAGTATGTTTCCGATCATTCGCCGCAAAGCTCCTTGTAAAGCCCGATATACAGCTTAGCGCTTGCCGCCCAGCTAAAGTCGGTCTTCATAGCTCTCTGCATTACCTTGCCCCACTCGGTCTTGTTGTCATATACAGCCTTGGCGCGGCGTATAGCCTCCAGCATATCGTGAGCGTTGTAGCTCTGGAAAGTGAAGCCTATGCCGTTGTCGCCGTAGTCGATGATGGAGTCCTTAAGACCACCCGTAGCACGAACTATCGGCACAGTGCCGTAGCGCGCCGCTATCATCTGAGCAAGTCCGCACGGCTCACTCTTGGAGGGCATAAGGAACATATCCGCGCCCGCGTACAGCCGCTTTGCGAGCTGCGGGTTGTAGCCGCGATAGAAGCCCACCTTGTCGGGATAGCGCCAGTGCATTTCCTGGAAGAAATCCTCATACTGCTTCTCGCCCGAGCCTAAGATCATTACCTGAATATCCACACTGATAATTTCATCAAATACATATCTCACCAGATCAAAGCCCTTGTGATCCGCAAAGCGGGAGATCATGACCAGCAGAGGGATATTGTATTCGGGCATTCCGAACTCCTCAAACAGAGCGCTCTTGCAGGCAGCCTTACCCTTGCGGTTCTTGGCGCTGAACTTGGAGGCTATCGTGTTATCGGTTTCGGGATTATACAGATCCACATCAATACCGTTGAGGAAGCCGCAGGTCTTATACTGCTTGTTGCGGAGTATTCTGTCCAGACCGTGGCTGAACCACGGATCAAGAATTTCCTTGGCATAAGTAGGAGATACGGTGGTGACCTTGTCCGCCATCTCGATAGCGCCCTTCATAAAGTTGACATCTCTGTCGTACTCTATAATGGAAACATTCTGCGGAGGAATGCCCACGATATCCTTTACCAGATCGAGCCCGTACTGACCCTGATAGCCGATATTGTGGATAGTGAACACGTTCTTTATGCCGCCGTAGCCCCACTGGTCCTTATAGAAAAGGTTGTAGTAAACGGGAACAAGCGCGCACTGCCAGTCGTTGGAGTTGATGATCTGCGGCTTGAAGTCGATATATTTCAGCATTTCGAGAATGGCGCGGCTGAAGAAAACATACCTTTCCGCGTCGTCATAATAGCCGTAAAGACCGCTGTTGCGCTTAAAATAATACTCGTTATCTATAAAGAAATAAGTAACGCCGTCAACCACCTGCGAGAACAGCCCGCAGTACTGGCTTCTCCAACCGACGGGAACATTGAAATTGGTGATAAAATGCATTTGCTCGCGCTGCTCGGGCTTGATGGTGTTGACATAGTAGGGCATTACCACGCAAGCCTCATGACCTGCCTGTACCAGAGCCTTGGGGAGTGAGCCCGCCACGTCTGCAAGACCGCCGCTTGCCGCAAAAGGGAGCGCCTCACTGGCCGCATACAAAATTCTCATAGCTTTTTTCCTCCGAAAGTTTAATTCAGCCTTACTTCTTTTATGCTGTTATCTAAACTATACCATATTTTTGCTGAAAAGGCAGGGGGATTTTAATTTTTTTTTTAAAATGATTTTTGTTATGCTGGGGGGTTTTTTCCGAAGGGGGAGGTTG
>CAMWLH010000071.1 GCA_947175045.1 uncultured Clostridia bacterium
TTTTTCCGCTAGAGCCTGACGGTGCGCAACGGAGCGATGCGGAGTTAGCCGTGGCGGGCGGGTCGCGGAAAATTTCAAATTGAGATAAAGTGAGCCGTGGCGGGCGGGTCGCGGAAAATTTCAAATTGAGATAAAGTGAGCCGCGGCGGGCGGGTCACGGAAAATTTCAAATTGTGATAAGAGGTTTTCTATGAGTGATCAATTCAAAAAATTTATCGTCGGCAAAAGCCGCGAGGAAATAAGAAGCAATATCGAAAAGCTATTGCGCAATGAGGTGGAAAACACCGTAAAGTCTACCCAAGAGGAAATACGCAAAAAGATCGCCGAGGTCATCGAGGACGCTAAAAAAATCTCGGAAAGCGTTCGGCAGCCCGAAAAAATACCGCCCCGCGAACAGCAGGAGGTGGTGTACTACAACGCGCCGAATCGCGGAATATCCGCGGACGAGATAGCCTTCGCTCCCGAAAGTCCCGACTTCGACACCGACGCGGACAGGGCTATGAACGACAAAATATCCGAAATGCGCAAGCTCAACGAGATATTCTACAACGGCTATCTCCTTAATCAATGCGCCGAGATCAGTATTGTCAGGCAGGGCGAATTTATGGCGGAGGTCACAGACGATTTCGGACGGCAGGCGTTCTGCGGTATCTCACGCCCGATATACGGGGCGCTCTCAAATCCGCAGCTGCGCACCTATTTCACATGGAGGACAGACGTTCGCCGAGGAGTTTACCGCGAGACCGACAGGTCATATGTCACGCTGTACTGTTACGAGCTGATGAACAAGATCGGCGTTATCTCGGCGGCGGACGCTCTCGGACGGCTGCTCGCCGTGTGGGAGGGCTGCCGGGAGTTCGCGGGGTGGCTGGACGATACTATGCCGCGCTGGATAAAGGATTTCTATGCCTATAACGATCTGAGCGAGCAGTACCCCGATCTCTGCTCCTGCTTTCCTGTCAAGGCGGCGGGGTTAAGCGGGAGCGTTTCCGAGCTGAACAGCAAAAATTATTCCGATAAGCTGGACTATTTTATGGAAAATTCCTCCTACAAGCTGGGCGAGAGCGTGTTTTTTGGCGAGGAGACCAAGCCGCTGCTGAACGGCGCGGCGGAAGCGGCTCTGACGGCGCTGGACGGGTATTTTCTCGAAAGGGACATATCGCTTTTCAAGCTGATTTGCGGGCGAATGAAGCGGGACTACAACTGGACTCCCTTTGCGGGAGCATATGTGAACCTCGACAGAATGGACGGCTTCAGGCAGGTCAGGGTCAGCCCCGTGGAGCGGTACTGCGTAAAGCGCGGAGAAGCGGCGCTGGAGCTTTTCGAGCCATCCCCCTACCGCGGCTTTATCGGCTATGTGCTGAAGAGCGTCGAAGCGGTGCTGCGCAAAAGAACGGGCTTTCACCATAAGATAACGCCTAACATCAAGATGGTGATAAACGACTTCCGCAACCGCGAAAAGCTGGTAGAGGCGGTGAGCGCTCCCGAGTTTGAGCGGGCGATAACCGACGCGGTAAACGCATGGTGCGATAAAAACGGTATCTTCCCGAAAAAGGCGAAAGGCTCCGCCGAGGAGGAGCGCCCTGCCGCTCCCGTAAAGGTGGACATAGACGTTGACAAGCTGTCAAGGATACGCGCGGAGGCGGAGGAGATCGCGAAAAGGCTGATCGTAGAGGAGCTTCCGCACAGCGACGACAGCATCGCCGAGATAGCGGGCAGGATAAGCGACGAGGAGTTTTCGGTGAAGATAGCGGAGTATTCCGAGCCGCAGAAGAACTCCACCAAAGGCGAAGCGGCGGTCGGAGGGGGCTGGGGCGAGCTTGCGCTGGCGCTTTCCCCGCGGCATATCGCGGTCATATCGGAGCTGCTGAAGGGCAGCGCGGAGCGCTACTGCCGCGCGAATAATATTCTCCCCGAAACGGTCTATGAGGAAATAAACACTTTGTCGCTGGACTGCGTTGGCGATGTGGTGATAGAGGACGGCGAGATAGTGTCCGATTACGAGGAGGAGCTTAAAAACATCACAAGCGGGGAGGTGTAGGAGTTGTTGTATTGCTCGGCGCTGGCGCTGATAAAGGACGATTCGGACAGAGAGCTGGTTCAGCGGATATATGACAGGTATGAGCGAATGATGTACTCGATGGCGCTCAGCATTCTGCGCGATCCCGCTGATGCTGAGGACGCTGTACAAACGGCTTTCGTGCGTATCATAGATCATCTGCAAATAATTTTGGAAAAAGGGTGTCATAATCATAAAGCCTACTTTGTTATAATAGCGAAGCACGTTGCGTTGAATATGTTGCATAAGCGGAACAATCACCCCGTGGAGGACATTGACGAGCATTATGAGCTGTCGGATGACGTTTCGGTGGAGACCGCGGTGCTCTCGCGGCTCGGTGAGGAGGAGATCGCGCGGGCGGTGAACAGTCTCTCGGATACCGACCGCGATATAATGTACCTTAATCTCTACGAGGGAATGCAGGCAAAGGAGATCGCGGAGCTTGCGGGCATGAAGCCCAATACCGTAAGTGTGCGTATTCGCCGCGCAAAGAAGAAGCTCGCAGATATTCTGCGGGAAAGGGGTATAAATTATGAATGAGTTTGAGCAAATGCTCGCGGGCGCGCTTGCGCAGAACGCCGACGAGCAGTACGGAGAATTTTTTGACGCTGACATCAAGCACAGGTTTTCCCGCAGCTACAAAAGGCAGAGAAGAAAAACCGTCCTGTCCGCGGAAAAAACGCGCCGCGGCGTGAGAATACCACCCGCGGAGGGGATAAGCATACCCAAAATGACGGGTATCCCGTTTAAAAAGCGCGTTACCATTATTTCAATAGCTATTATGATGGCAATAGGGGTGAGCGCGGGCGCGGGGGCTTCTCTTGCCGTGGGATTTAAAAAGACGGAAGAGACCGTGATAGATTTTACGCTGATGGTCGCAGACCCGCAGAACTCTCCGCAAAGTATTGAATATGTATATTATTTGCCCGAAATTCCCGAGGGGTACTATTTGGATAATGTTGATTATGATTTGTTGTTTGATGTGCAATATTTCTATGAAAGAGAGGATGGTGAGAGTTCTATCTATTTTTCTCAGCATAGACGACAGGATTATATAAGTTTTGATAATGAGCACATAATCAGCAGCGAGGAGGTAATGGTCGGAGATAAGTACGGGGTATTTATGGTATGGGAGAGAACAGCAAATCTTTTGTGGGATAATGGAGATTATGTTCTTCTTATATCTGGCGGTTTGACCAAAGAAGAAGCTATAAATTTGGCAAAAAGCGCCAAAGTTTGCGGAATTGAAGATTTTTTTGAAAAAATCGCGTAATAGTTGTAGCCGCCAATATGTTATAATTACAGCGAAGGATAAATTCGCGAATAAACACGAAAGGAGGAGAAATTATGCGTTTTAAAAAATTTGTGTGTGCGCTTGCGGCAGCTTTGTTTTGCTTGGCGTTACCCGTAACAGCATATGCGGAAGAGGGAATTACCGACAGCTATGCCGAGGAAGTAGTACCAATGTATGATGATTACCTGAACACAAATGCATTGATTACTTTTTCCGGCAGCAGTGCCTCATGCAGGTGCAGCGCAAGCGACAGCTCTTCGGTTGTCGCAAGCATTTCCGTTGTGATGACGCTTCAGAAAAGCGGGCTGCTCGGTATCTATACCGACGTAAAAGACGCTAGCTGGTCTAAGTCGGTAAACGGCAGCTCCATCTCGCTCAGCGGCTCAAAAAGCGGTCTTTCCGACGGGACTTACCGTGTCAAGGCGGTCTTCACGGTAACAACAAAGGACGGCGGTACAAGTACCTTTACAAAGTACAGCAGCACCGCCAAGACATCGGGCACGTGACCCAAGCGAGTGAAATTGAATTGTGTGTAGAATCAAAAACAAACACAAGCGCCGCGGTGTACCGCGGCAAGACAGAAAGGGCGTCCGCCCTGAGAAAAATGGGCTTTAAGCCCGTAGACAAATAAGGAGGACTTTACTATGAGCACATTAAGACAAAAAATCAGTGTGACTATGGCGGCTGTTATGGCGGTATCGGTGTTGGGAATGCTGCCCGCGGCGGCGGAGGAAGTCGTTGAGTATTCGACGATCGAGGAGTATATCGAATATGCGATACCTCATTATGTGAGGGCGCAGTCGGTAGAGATCAACGGAACGTTTTATTACAGCAATACCATTGATATTTATGATATCAATGATATTGAAGGCGGCTCGATAGGCGAATGCGTTTTCCTTTTTGACGATGATGAGATAATCGGAAAAATGCAGGTTTGGCAGGTTGACGGCGAATATGCCTCGGTTTTCGATACCTATATTACCGATGAGATTCAAGGCTCGTTTGACGGTGATTACGCTATCGCGTTAGGATATTTTGAAGATGATCTTTATTCCTATGACGAGGTGGTCGGCAGCACCTTTGTTGACGGAGCGGGCTTTGAGGAATGCCCCGATTATGAGCTTCCGCTTAGCGAATCTATCAGCAAGGCGGCAAGCATGGATCTGGCGGCGATTCCTGCGCCTTATGCGGCTAGCACCAGCTTGGCAGTGCCTTGGGTGAAAAATGATATATGTGACAACACACATACGGAAAAGCATTGGCTTTGCTGGGCAGCGTGTGTGGCTATGATGGTAAATTATAGTGATGAAACGTCGCTCACAACTAAAGATGTTTGGAGATCTGTAAAAACGAGCTCTAATCCCGACCCCGATGGGGCTTTAGCAAACATTAAGAGCGCATTTGATAACTATGATTATAGCTATTATTACCAAAAAAATGCTATATCCGCCAGCGAAGTGTTAGGTGCGCTTTCTAATCATAAGCCAGTTTTTATAAAAATTGATGGGGTATCCAATAGTGGAAAGGACGTTTATCATGCGATAGTTATTTGTGGAATATCTATTGATAACGCTTCAAGTAGTTCGGCAAACATAACTTATACAGTTAATGATCCTACCAGCGGAAAAAATCTGTCTTTTCTTGTTACGGCTAACCCAACTAACGTAGTAACCGCCATCTCATACAAGCCTTCAGGCTACAAGTATAATGAGTGGCGCTACACTATTTATTGATTTTAGGGTGATATAATGAAAAAAAAACTTTTATCAATCATTTGTTTAACAATGCTTTTAGCAGGCTGTACAAAAAACGTTGATGAATCAATCCCTTACAACGAAAGCCCAGAAATAATACAAACTACCGATACAATAAGTGATAACACCACAGAAGAAAGCATGGGAACGCCCTCTGACAGTGTGTTCCCGCCTGAGGGGATAATCGCGCCTATAACTACGACCTCTCTGCCTGTTAATGATGAACCCGATGAGGGCGTTCCAGGCAGACTTGTCGAGAGATTTTATCTTGAAGATGTGGAGTATATTGAGAGTACATGGGGGACATTTGGCTTTGTTATCGAAGATGACGGAGATGTTGTTATTGATGAAAACTGGGTAGCCGATATCACAGACCCCGACTATGAAAACAAGGTCATAGAAGCACTGCATGAGCTGTATTCTCTTGAATATGTAGGTTTATCGTATCTGAACGAGCACCTGTTCCGCTATGGCGACGATCTGCTTGCTATTGCAAATAATCCCGAGGGAATGGAAAATTATCCATTCTTTAAAGATTCGGGCTATGACAAAAGCCAGTTTTACTACGCCCTTATATATGAACCATACGATAATTAACATTTGATCGCTGCATTACTTTTAGAACATTTTTTTAAAAACCCGATACCCGCCCATGCCGCGGTATGGGCGGGTATATCGGATTTTTGGGAGGAATTTAAAATGAAGAAAATATCTATCATTATCGGCGTTTTGTCAGCACTGCTGCTTGCGGGCTGCGCGGGGAACAAGGAAAGCTCCTCTCTCCCCGAGAGCACAACGCCGATGATCGAGAATGACACCGTTTCATTTCCGGACAGTGTACAGACAACAGAGAACAGCACCACAGAAACCGTCACGGTCTCCGATGGCAGCTCAGACGAAATTGAATTTGTGCATGGCGACCCCATTGACAAAACTGCGCTTGGCAGCTTTGTATATGACAGCGCACTGGAATTTGTGAAAAGCGACGCGGAATACAATGGCTTGAATATCCTAACGGAAAACGCGGAGATATATGACATTTATGCCCGTTCACTTGCGCTGTCAAGGGTGGTGTTCGGCAACGGCGACGGCTTTCCGTCGGAGAATTTCGGTGAGGGCGTTACATTCAATGATCTTTCCCAAATAAAAGTAAACGGTTCCGATAATTTTTCCTGCTCGATGGTCACCTACGACAGCTTTTACAACGCTTTGACAGATGTTTTTACAAGTGAAACAGCGAATCAGATGCTTGCGCAAAGCCGCTCCTTTTACGAATATGAGGGAGCGCTTTGGATAACAGCAGGCGCGGGTTATATCGATACAAAAACCATACATGAGGAATATGAGATAGTGGAAAATAGCGATTCGGCTTTTGATATTCGGATAACGGCGTACCTTGTCGATGATAGCCGCGCAGAGGAGTATGACCCCGAAAGGGCGGACGAATACGAAAAACAAACGCTCCACTATACCATGCTCAAAACTGAAAACGGCTGGCGCATAAGCGATTTCCCCGTTTACAGCTTTTCAGCCGATGAAGTGCGCCGCGTTCAGATAGCGGGTTGAATACGGCGATTATTCGTCGGACGAAATCATCGGGTGCTATGTTTTCGTTTTTGAAAACGATAATATCATCGGCAAATTAAGAACATACACATATGACGATAATCAGTATGTTGTTTTTGACGAGAGCGTTCCCGAGGAAGTGCAGACCATGTATGACAACGGCGAGGATATTGCGATAACGGTTGATGAAAGCTATACCTTTGTCGTTTCCGAAACCGACAGCGTTGCGCTTGACGTTGAAGATGACGTTAAGATGGATAAGCCCGTGGAGCTTTCGGCAAGCATTGAAAAGTAATGCATGGAAAAATAGTGCATATTAAAAAGGGGAGGAAGATTTTGAAAAAAATGGTTTTATTTGCCGCGTTATTTGTTTCTTGCTTTATGGCGGGTTGTACGAATGATAACGGCAGTTCATCAGAAACATCTATAGAGAATGATTTCAATGATCGAAATTCTCTTGGCAGCAGTGAGGTTTTGTCTGACGAAACTAATGAATTCCCACCCGAAGAAAAAATTGCTCCGATAATTCCGTTGCCATCTACCAGAACATATGACCCCGATGTAGCAGGCGAAATAATAGAACCTCTTTTTGAACTTGACGGCATCGCATATGAGTGGGATATTAAAGAGGGTATCTGGTCTTTTCTTATTTTCGAGGACGGGAGTATATTGCTCGAGACAAGAGATGGCTTAATAAAACCATCTGACTATGATAATGTTGATGGCGATGAGATCGTAGCGGCTTTGAGCGATATAAATTCGTTAGAATATGTTGGATTTGCAAAAGTTTATGATGGTGCGTTAGGTATAGAGGAGTACCTGTATCGCTTTGGCGACAAGCTGCTTGCTTACACTCCTTGCCCTCAGTGTATGGAATTCTCAGCTCTTCTTCGTAATTCAGACTACGACCCAAATCAGTATTACGAGGCTTGTATGTATATACCCTGCGAGTAAGCTGTACGATATAAAATGGGGGTAATAAATCTTGGCAGCGGAATAATTTTATAAATCCAAAGCATTAACGCCAAATCCCGCCTTTGCCGCGGCAGGGGCGGGTATATCGTATTTTGAGGGGGACTTTAAAATGAACAAAAGAATTGTTTCTATTGGCATTATATTTACTTTGTTGCTGACAGGCTGCGTAAACTCTACTAGCAGCGAAAGCATATCGTCGGAAAGCGTTTTTGAAAGCGCAGCTCAAACAACACAGCTGATCGGGGAAACCAAAAACTCGACTACAACAGACGTCACAGCAGAAGAAACTTCGGAAACAGAAGAGTGGTTTTATGGTCATACTCCGATTCAACTTCTTATGTATAACAACGAGATATATTCCTTTATTGTCGGCAGCAGTCAGGTAGAGATAGACGGAAAATATTATGAACTTGATGGGGAAGAAGTGTTCATTGACGCGGAGCGTATGAAAAATGAGTGTGAATATATAGGCGAAAGTATATCCGTTACCGATGATTATATTCCTACTCGTGAGCTTGAACTGACTTTCGCCAATTCTAATATGCCCTGCCAGCTTTATAAAATCGACGAAAATCAGATACTGGTATATTCCAACGAAGAATTTGAGATTCCCGAAAGATATAGCGAATGGGCAATAGTTTATCCCGGAACATATCATATTCATTTAATTCTTCTTAAGTCGGATAAATCTGAGGAGCTTGAATTTGAGTTGGTCAAGAAATATTACCGCTACGCCGAAAGGTTCCCCGAACATTATGCGCAGGAGACCGAAAACGAACAGAACAGTGCAGCCGCAGAATAATTTTTTTCCGAAACAGCAAAGACAAACACGGTTGTACCACGGTATGGGCGGGATTATCAA
>CAMWLH010000072.1 GCA_947175045.1 uncultured Clostridia bacterium
CCCCTGTTGAACCGCGTGACAGCTCGCGGCTGATGATGGTCGACCGTGAAAGCGGCGAAATAATACACGATCGGTTTTATAATATATGCGATCATCTGCAAAAGGGTGACCTGCTGGTAATGAACGACAGCAAGGTATTTCCCGCGCGCATATACGGCACAAAGAGGGAAACGGGTGTTCCCGTGGAATTTCTGCTGCTGAAGCGGGAAAGCCTTACCGACTGGGAAACGCTGGTAAGACCGGGGCGGCGGCTCAAGCCGGGCGTTATCGTGGATTTCCCCGAGGGCTTGTCGGCGGAGATACTGGAAACTGTGAACGGCGGCAATAGGTTGGTAAGGTTTTCCTTTGAGGGAGATTTCTTTGATATTCTCGACAGGATAGGGCAGATGCCGCTGCCGCCATATATTACCGAAAAGCTCAAGGACAACGACCGATACAATACGATCTATTGCCGTGAGACGGGCTCTGCGGCGGCTCCTACGGCGGGGCTGCATTTCACGGAGCGTCTTTTCGCGCAGCTTAAGGAAAAGGGTGTGGACACTGCCTATGTTACGCTTCATGTGGGTCTGGGAACATTCCGACCCGTTAAGGAGGACAATATCCTCGACCATAAAATGCATATCGAGCATTATTCTATCCCCTGCGAGACCGCCGAGAAGATCAGGGAATGCAAGCAGCTCGGCGGGCGCGTGATTGCGGTAGGCACCACAAGCTGCCGCACGTTGGAGAGCGCGGCGCAGAGCGGAGAGATATCCTCCCGCAGCGACGATACGGGGATATTTATTTACCCCGGGTATGAGTTTAAGTGCATAGACGGACTCATTACCAATTTTCATCTTCCCGAAAGTACGCTTATAATGCTTGTCAGTGCGTTTCTCGGCAGGGAGAAAACGTTGAACGCGTACCGAAAAGCCATTGAGGAGCGCTACCGCTTTTTCAGCTTTGGGGACGCTATGTTTATTGCAAACAAGATTTGATTTTTAGATTCTATATACCGCAAAAGGCGCTCTGTAAAGCCTCAGAGCGCCTTTGTCGTTATTTTCAGTTATACAAAAATTTGTGCGAAATTCCGTTTTTGAACCTGATTTCGACCACTTTTGAGTCAAAAACTGCAATTTTTGATATAGCATTTTGCACAAATTCTTTCCACACTTCCTTGCTAGTTGACTGGCTAAATTTCGAGAAATTTATGTATCTTCTGTCCTGTAATTGGTTGGAGAGAATGAAGAGTGAAGCAGTTTTCAGAAAATCCTCGTCGGACACGGTTTTAGACGTTCCGTTCTTTTCTATTGCATCCAATCGTTTGTTTATTGTTTCGAGGGTCTCTGTGATCGTCTGCTTTTGAATGGCATACTCTCTGTCGGAAATCGTTTCATGCTCTTCGGAATAAAGGTAAAGCTGCTGTAAGCGCTGTAAAGCTCGCTCTTGTTTACGCTTCTCCGAAAGGAGAATGTCACTTTCGCTTGTCTCTGGCTTATCGGAAGGATTTTCCTTTATAAGCTTGGATCTATACGGTATATTGTCGAATTTCCGCATAAATAGGTCATAAAGCTCCATAAGTCCTTGATGTTCAATACCTGTTACTGCTGAAAGCGCCTCGCCTTTCAGCAATTTCTTTTCCAGCATTTCTGGAGAGGTACTTTTGCCGAAGCTCTCCTTAGCCTTGATGACGTTCGCCATGTAGTTGATGATGAACGGACCAATCGTCATATCGGTTACAGATGAGTTGTCACAGTCGGAGAAACGTCTGCGGCGTGAGCAATGATACAAAGACGGTACATATCCGTTCTTGCGCATTTTGTCTGAGGTACACTGATACTGACTGCCACAGATACCGCACCATAGCAGACCTCCGAATATATGAATGTTTTTGCACGTGTAGGTTTTTGCGCCGTCCTTATTGGAGCGTGTCTGAGAGTGAAGTTTCTGGAGCACTCTTTCTTGGCGCTCCTTAGTTATTAAGGGGTCGTGATGGTTCTCGCATATTATCCAGTCCTCCTGCTTGCGCTCGTAGGAGGGCGTTTTATTACTTCCTGCCGCTTCGCACAGTCGGTTATATCTGTATGAGCCGATATAGAATACGTTGTGCAATATTGTTGAAATCGTTGTCGGACTCCATGGTGCTCCGCTTCTTTGAGTTATGCATTCGTTATTAAGCTCTCTGGCAATGGCAATCAGTGATGGTACTGTTTCATACATTGAATATATACGCTCGACTATGGCGGCTTCCTGTGGGTTTATGGAGAAGGTCTTGGTTGTTTTATCATAATCATACCCGTAGGGTATCCTACCGCCATTCCACAGCCCTTTCTGCGCTCTGTTGACCATGACAGAGGAAACACGCTCGGAAGTCATTTTGCGTTCAAGCTCCGCGAAAATAAGAATGATTTTGAGCATGGCTTCTCCCATCGGGGTATCTGTCTGGAACTGCTCGTTTTTGCTGACAAAAGTAACCCCGAGGTATTTAAGCTCGTTGTACATCTGGGCAAAGTCGATCAGATTGCGGCTGATACGATCTATTTTCCAGACAATCAGATGGGAAAATTCCTTGTGCCTCATTCTGGACATCATTTGCTGAAATGCAGGTCTATCCGTGTTTTTAGCGGAAAATCCCGCATCTTCAAATACTTCATACTTATTGATGTCCAAAGCGAATTTAGAGTAGTTTATGAGCTCCTCCCGCTGCATAGGCAGGCTATCCCTATCAATTTGGTGTGTGGTTGACACTCGTATGTAGAGCGCCGCTTTTTTATCGTTGCTCATACGAGGTCACCTCCATATCCTTATTATCCGAGCGTTGAAAACCTTTGCTCGGTAGCTGTCAAGCCATCCTTTTCAGCTGGGGTCATATACTTATTAAGTAATGTCCACAACACTTGCTTGTCGTCATATGTGGCTCTGCTGTATGACGAAAGCAATAAGCTTTCTTCCTTGCTGAGATCGTCTTTTGAGAACGGAATGTTGACGATCCCCAGAAGATAATCCGTCGAAACATCCAGCGCCACCGAAATCTTTGCAATAACATCGATTATTGATGGAGCTCTCTTTTGATTGAGATACCTGCTGATTGTTGATTCAGCGACGTTGGCTTTTTCGGCCAGCCACTTTTGAGTTACCCCTCTCATGTCCATAGCGTTTTGCAGACGCTCTGAAAAGTTTAAATTCGCCATAATGTATCCTCCTTGTTTTTATTTTGGGAATTTGCGAATACAGTATAACATTATTTTGCCGCTTTGTACGATAAAATTTCAAAAATAGCAAAAAAAATCAAAAAACCGCTTGACAATTGCCGTTTGGCAAGATATAATATAATTATCCTAAAAACAAGGGAGGTTGGAAAAATGAACTGTCTGAAGCTAAAAGGAAAGCGTATTTCGCTCGGTGTTACTCGTTCTGGCGCGGGTGCCGTGATAGGCAAAAACGAAAACACATATGCTTATAAAGAGCGTGGCGATACCGCCATAACGCTGGACGAGGCAGGAAAGCTGGCAATTGATTGGAAAATGTCGTTTGAGGAGTTCAACGATATTTTTTTTGACGGCATATTACCGTTTGGCAAGTAGTTGCATGATTTCTATCCTTTTGGCAATTTCTATTATAACACATACGGAGTGTGATTTGAATGGGCTGTAAGCCGACAAAGGAAAACACGAACATCTATTTCAGGTGCAGAAAAGAAGCGGCATTATTTAATGACAAGCTATACAGTCGTGACGGAGCTTCCGAGCTGCTTGGGATATCAGTTTCTACGCTATCCGATTATGAGCTTGGTCTGACGAAAATAATACCGCCTGATATGGTGGTAAAGATGGCTGAGCTTTATAATGCTCCTCAGCTCTGTACCGGCTACTGTAAGATTGAATGTCCGATAGGCGAACGGCTTAATATATCAAGCGAGGTTCAGCCATTAGAACGAGTGGCGCTGAAATTGATAAAGCTGCTTGATGGTGAGAATATTGAGCAGATAAAAAGACAGATTGCCGATATATCCGAGGACGGAGTTATTGATGACAGCGAGCAGGGTACTCTCGAAGATATTGAAAAGTATCTTGCCAAGCTGTCAACCGTGATAAGCTCCTTGTCTCTCGTATGCAAAAAGGCACGAAAGGGTGATTGAATGACTGCGGATGATATGAGAACGTTTTTAAAGGAAATGTATGCAATTAGGTCTGACGAGGAGCTTTTCGCTGCTGCGAGGAAGATCAATATAGATGTAAGTGCCTTTGTGACACCTGTTTCACCGGGAGCGATAGAATATGAGGAGACCGCAGATACGGTTGCTGTCTAGGCAAATACTCGAATTTAACTTTTTGAGGAATGGAGAAATTAAATGAATTTGACATTTGAGAGTGATACGCATACTTACAAGCTGGACGGAGTTGTGATCCCGTCGGTGACACAGGTTATGAAACCGCTTTCCGACGCTTTGTATAAAAGTGTTGATGAAAATATTCTTGGAGTTGCGGCACACAGAGGCAGCATTGTACATGAAAGCATAGAGGACTATCTTAATCATGGAATCGACGACATACAGCCCGAATACAAGGGATACCTTGACGCTTTTAAGGCTTTTGAACATGATTATCCCTTTGAGGTGGTTGGAGTTGAAATGCGAACCTATCACGAGCTGTTAAGGTATGCGGGTACGGTCGACTTGCTGTGTAGGATAGACGGAAAGCTTATTCTTATAGATTACAAGACTTCCGCACGAATAAATGAAATGCTTACCGGTGTACAGCTTGAAGCGTATGCCTCGTCGCTTGCGAGTAATGGGATAGTTATAGACGACAAAGCGATTCTTCATTTGAAAGATAATGGAAAATACACGCTTAAATGGTACGGAAAGCGCAGTTCCGAAAGCATTGCTGTATTCGGAGCTTGCTTGACGATATACAATCACATTATGAAGTTTAAGGAGGAATGACAGACATGGAAAAGACTGCAGAAACTGTTTTGGCAGTAATGCTCGACGAAGCGTCACATATCGACAATGTTGATGGCGAAAAAGAGCTGCTGGCTGAAACGACTGAAATTGAGGCACAAGCTTCGGAACTTGTTATCAGGACAGAAGCCGATTACGTCAATGCCGCTGAATTCGGTCGGGAGCTTAAAAGACAGGTGGCGAAAATCACCGACTTCTTTAAGCCGATGAAGGACGCGGCGCACAAGGCACATAAACAGTTGTGCGATAGGGAAAAGGCAATGCTTGAGCCTCTGAAAAAAGCCGAGGTTGCTGTAAAAGAAGCTATCGGCGCTTATCAGATTGAGGCTGAGAAGAAACGCAGGGAAGAGGAAGAGCGTCTTAAAAGACTTGCAGAGGCAGAGGCGGACGGGAAGCTTGAAGAGGCGGTTGAGGCTGAAAAGCGCGGTGACGTGTTGTCTGCGGAAGTATCAATAGAAGAGGCTTCGCTTCTCTCGGCGTGTAACTTATCTGTTGCTGCGGCTGCTCCCAAAGCGGAGGGAGTATCGACAACGGTTGATTATGAGATCGTGGCGATTGACGATGGCAATGTACCAATTTCTATTAACGGTGCCATATTAAGACCTGTTGACGAAAAGGCGGTTTTGAAGCTCATTCGTCAAAGTAACGGTACCGTGAATATCCCTGGTGTCAGGTTCAAGGAAATCCGCAGAGTATCCATAAGGAGGTGATTTGATGTTTGACGTAGTTAAGTATGAATCCTCGTTCGGAGAGGTCGAGCTTTCTCCCGAAACAGTTATGAATTACCTTGTTAAGGGCAGAGGCAATGTTACCGAGCAAGAGATAATCTTCTTTATGAAGATGTGTGAGGCTCAGAAGCTCAACCCTTTTGTTCAGGGCGAGGTATATTTAATAAAGTATGGCGATAGCCCCGCGCAGATGGTTATTGGCTATGATACCTATAAGCGCAGGGCGGAGGACAATCCTGCTTTTATTGATAAGGAGAGCGGCATAATCGTAAAACGCGGAAATGAGGTCATAAAGAAAGCGGGCGCGTGTCTGTATCCCGGAGAACTGCTCCTCGGAGGGTGGTGCAGGGTGACAAAGCTCCGTAACGGCAGGGAAGTAGCAGTTTACAAGGAATGCACGTTCAGCGAGTATAACAGCAGCAAGTCCACATGGAAAGAGAAGCCCTGTATGATGATCGAGAAAGTGGCTGTATCGCAAGCGTTACGCGAAGCATTCCCCAAGGATTTTGAGGGATTGTATACAACGGAGGAGATGTCTCGTGTCGGCGAGACAGTACCGACGCAGGATTTCACAACCGAACGGCAGATAGCTGAGGTTATGATTACCAAAGAGCAGCGTGTTGAAATGTACGAAAAGGCAAGGCAGCGTTTCGGTAAAGAGGGTGGCGACGAGGTAATAAGGCGGCTTGTTGAGGAAAGCGGTTATGAATCGACCAGAGATTTGACTGCTTCTCAGTATGAAGAATTGATGGAAAAGCTGGAAATGATGTTATCCGAAGCTGTGTGATGGATTATGGCTGATGTGAAGTGGATAAAGATTGCTGTTGATATGTTTAGCAGCAGGAAAATCAAGAATATAGAGAATATGCCTGACGGGGACGCTCTCCTTGTTATATGGTTTAAACTGATGTGTCTGGCAGGGACGATCAATGATAAGGGATCAATATACATAACCCCGAGTGTTCCTTTTGAGATCGACGACCTTGCAAACGAGCTTAATAAGCCTGTTGAAACAGTGGCTCGCGCGTTGGACATATTTGAGAAATTCGACATGATTGAAACTGTTGACGGGATAATCAGCCTTACATCTTGGGAGAAGTATCAGAATATCGACGGATTGGAGAAAATCCGCTCCCAGACAAATGAGCGTGTAAAGCGATACAGGGAAAAGCAGAAGCTTCAACATCAGGCACAGGACGATATACAAATTGATCCGAAGTCTGAATTGCGACCATGTGGTAAATCAATGGAAGTGTTATTAACAGAGGAACAGTATATGTCTCTTCTTGCGAAAATGGATATTGAAACGCTCAACTATTACTGCAATAGGATCGAGGACTGTATCGTTAATAAGGGCTACAATATTCGTTCTCATTACAACACCATCTTAAAGTGGTGGGACGAGGACAGAAAAGCATAGGGAATTGATGGATGACTACTTCCTCAAAAGAAATTGAGGAAAGACACGAAAGGAGCAGAATTATGAAGCATGGAAGAACTTTACAGGAGCTTGCGGTGGAAATTCGCAGACAGGCGGCAGAAAAGCGCGATTACCTTGCGGAAACCAATGTGATAAACATGGTACCCGATATTTCGGGCACAAGGTTTGTAGTTGATGGAGTGGACGGGGATTTTTCAATCGCCGAAACCGCCCACAAACAAATCGGACAGTATACTGATATCCCGTGGAAATACTACGACAGAATGCGCAGTAACCCCGAGCTGCTTGCGCATAACGTAAATTACTGGCTGCACGGTATAGGCGCTCAGCCGGAACGCAGAATGATACGAACCCTCGACGGTTCGCTCAGAGCGTTTCTGTCAGATAGGTACAGGCGAATTGACAATATGCAGATCGCAGAGGCGGTATTGCCTATTATAGGGCAAATGCAGGAAGCAAGAGTTGATAGCTGTGAGATAACCGACAACAAGATGTATCTTAAAGTGGTGAATCCGCGCCTTACCGCGGAAGTCAGCAAGGGTGATGTAGTACAGGCAGGAATCGTAGTCAGCAATTCAGAGGTTGGGCTTGGCAGCGTCAGCGTGAGTCCGCTTATTTTTAGGCTTGTTTGCACCAACGGCATGATTGCACAGGATAGTTCTGTAAGAAAATACCATATCGGCAGAGCAAATGAGAGCGATATAGACCTTGGCATTTTTAGGGACGAAACCCTTGAAGCAGATGACAAGGCGCTTATGATGAAACTGCAGGACGCTGTTGCGGCTGCAGTTAATCAAGCGGTTTTTGCGAAAATAGTGGATCAACTGAAAGACGCAAAACAGGCGAAAATAGAGGCGAGAACCGTCCCAAAGGTCGTTGAGCTTACGTCAAAGCAGGTTGGAATCACGCAATATGAACAGGAGGGAGTTCTCGGTCATCTGATTGAGGGAGGGGACTTATCGCTGTATGGATTGGGCAACGCAGTTACCCGCTACGCACAGGATGTCAAGTCATATGATCGCTCTACCGACCTTGAAGCAATCGGATACAAGATTATCACTTTAGCTCCGACAGCTTGGAATACCATTCTGTCAACAGCAAACAAAGAGGTTTGATAATGATTATTGCAGAAGAATTAACGCACAAGGAAAGGGAAAATCTTACAAAGCAGATCATGGAGCAATGTTCACAGACAAATTGTATGACTGTTAAATTCACTGTTCCAGATAATCCTTTCGGCAAACAGCGCCCGCGGCACAACCGCTACACGAATACAACATATACTCCCGAGGAAACCAAGCAGCACGAACAGCAAATAGCTCTGGAGTACAAGAAGCAGTGCGGTAACGCGCGGTTTGCAGCCGGTACATACATTGAGC
>CAMWLH010000073.1 GCA_947175045.1 uncultured Clostridia bacterium
CCGCCGGAAGCCTCTACAAGCTGCGCCACATAGGAATCGGGGTCAATGACCTTATCGCTGTTGGGGCAAAGCAGGCTGACATAGATGCGGTTGATCTCTTCCTCATCTCTGGTTGTGTATTTGCTGTTCTGAACGGTCTGAAGCAGCTTTTTCGCATCCGAAACGCTGCCCATAACGCGGTCATCGGCAGTGATGTGATACATTGCTATGATATTTTCGTCGCAGACGTCGATCATAAACTGCGTAGCCTCCACATAATCATACGCCCAGAAGCTGCTCTTTATCAGATATCTTTCAAGCCTGTCAAGCGCCGCTTCCGCGTCCTCGTAGCAGGTAAAATAATCCTCGCCGGTTTCGGGATCGCCGAGCAGATTGTTCGTAACCTTGAAATTGCTTCCGAAGCGCTGGTAATAAACATATACCTTGATATCGTCGTATCTTCCGAAAGCGTTGTCGGTTATAGCCTTGATGTTCGCCTTGATATCGTCGAAGCTTTCCGAATCAATAATATCCCTCGTGTCAAGGCAGAATACGATATTGGCGGGCTCGTTGTCGCTTTCCTCGTAGTAATTTCCAGCGGGAGTATTTTCAAGATTATACAGCCATTTCTCCATATCAATAAGGCAATATGTTCCCATAACGTCCACATGAGTGTAAACCGTATTGGTATCCTCATTGTAGAAGGTTTCAATGGGGAGCAGAACGTTGTTGTCCTCAAAATATTTGAAAACACTGAACCTGTTTATACCCTTGAAGGCAGGGTCGTCGTATATGCCAAGCTCGTTATCAACGGCGGAATCATCGAGGTTAAAGTTGATGATAACATCGGTGACAAGAAGCCCGTCGCTGTAAGTAAGCTCCGGAACAACGCCAAGAACCGCGTCGTTCTGCAAAATAACGTTGGAATATCCGCTCTCGTCCGCGGAAAGACAGTTGTCCGCAACGCCCGCTGCAGTCACTTCAACGGATATGGTGTAGGGATTTTCCTCAAGGCTGTTGATATAATCGAGCGCGCCGCTGTCAGCCCCGACGGTCTGCGCAGTAGTGTATTCGCTGTCGGGGTAGCCGTTGGTTGCGGGATCGTTGGGGTCAAGACCGAGAATTATCTCATCGCCGTCCGTCACCTTGTCGCCGTCGGTATCGGGGTTTGTGGGGTCGGTGTTATAATTGTATACCTCGTCGTAATCCGAAAGACCGTCACGGTCGGTGTCCGCGGCAAAGGGGTTGGTGGAGCGCTCGTATTCCTCGATATTGGTCAGACCGTCCTCGTCAAAATCCTCGTCGGCGTCGGAAACTCCGTTGCCGTCCGTGTCAGCCTTTGCGGGGTCTGTTCCGAGATAATAATATTCGTAGCCGTCGGGCAAGCCGTCGCCGTCCGTATCGGGGTTATTTCTGTCCAGTCCAAGACCCCTTTCAATATAGTCGGGCAGACCGTCCCCGTCGCTGTCGAGCTCGGAGTCAAACTCAAAGTCGAATTCCATGGGTATTACGACCGCGGTCAGCCTGTAATTATCGAATACAACATCAGAATTTACCTCAACGGAAGCGTTCATCGGCGTATACTCAACGTTCGTCTCATACGGCTCGGCTGTACCGTCGGAAACGGATATCTCCGCAGTCTGCTCCTCGGACTCCTCCATATCGGAGCCGGTATCCTTGCTCTCGTCCAAATCAGTCGTCTGAACCTCGCTTGCGGGTTCGCCGGTCTGTACTTCATCGGTATCGGCTTCCGAGGTTTCCTCCGAATCGCTTGTCTGAACCTCGTTTGCGGACTCGTCGGTCTGCGGCTCGGCGCTTTCGCTTGTTTCCGTTTGAACGTTTTCGCTCTCGTCCGTGATATCCGGTTGACTTTTCTCGGTCGCTTCTACCGTCTGAGCCTCGGAGGTTCCGGCAATATCGGACGTTTCCGCGTCATCTTTAAACAGCTTTGTACCGCTGAAATTAAAGCTCACGGAATCCCCCGCGCAAATAACGGAATTATGCTCCGCGTTCTTGACTTTAAAGCTGCCTCCGTCGTTTTCAAGGAGCTTTGCGTTCCACAGATTATCAATGGTCGCGTTCCCCTCAAAGCTGAGCTGCCACGCGGAATAATCGGTATCCGAAAGGTTCACGATCATCATTTCCGCCTGATATGTATCGCCGTAGTCGCCTGTTATATTATAGTATACATCATAATTATCCGTTATGTCAACCCTTTTTGCACAATTAAAAATATTTTGCGGATATTTTAATTCCTCGCCCGACAATATGTAACCGAACCTGACAGCTTCGCCGGACGCTATCTCGGAATTGTAGTCTGCTCCTTTTAAAATATACTCCGTACCCTGTACGGCATAAACCTGCGCGTTCCAGAGCCCGTTTATCTCACCGCTCGCGTTATAGCCCATTGCCCAATCCGCGAGTATTTCATCTCCGGTATTGGTAACGATAATCTCAATATTCTGATTACCCGTCCATTCGTTTACTATTTTGTATTCAACGGTATAGCCGTTATAGGTATATACGCGCGATTGGCCGGCTTCGGAATAAGCGGAAGCGGAAACTGACGATACCAACAGATTAGCGGTTATAGTCGCGCAAAGTATAAGCGATGTAATTTTTCTTACCTTCATTTTATTTCCTCCTCATTATTCGGCATACGCGCCTATTATCTGTTCGCCGGGATCAAGCTTTATTGTTCCCGCGTTTACGTTTGAGTCAATAATGTTTATGTATCGCTCGGCATTTTCATAGTCGGCTTTCCCGTCGACCCAAGGTATATGGTCAAACGAGCCGTCCGGATAAAACAGCACCATATCTCTCGCGTCCTTAAACATGGGATAATCGCTGAATTCGTCAATGGTTTCGCCCTCGGCGGGAGTATAGTCCACTGCGGTAAGCGTAAAGGTTTCCGTCCAGTAATCGTTTGTAAGCCCCCACATATCCTCGGAGGGCTCCAGCTTTATATAATAGCCGGTCACGGTTTCCATTACTATGTTTGAAAAAGTAAAATAGGACTGTTGGTAGCAGGCGTGACTTGCGTGGCTTGTGATAGGACCGTAGCCGTAACCGTAATCTCTTTCGGGCAGCTCATATTGATCTATCAGCAGTTTATCGTCGTCCCACAATGATATTTCGGAGGAATTGATCTCTATTTTAATATGATGCTCCGCATACACATTGTTTACAGGATATGTCGCAAGCAGTCTGCCCGCGTTCTGTACATAAGCGTAGCTTCCGTTCCTGAATGAGTTGACGTTTACTCCCGTTATATCGATCAGTTTAAGACCGGACTGCGTAAGCAAAATGCAGAAACCGCTGAGAGTGTCATTTTTCACGGAGGCGTTAAACAAAAAGCCGCCGCCCTCCATGCTGTGCCAGTCGGTTCGGTCGCGCTGAATATCGAACGACAATACTTTCCGCGAATCGTCGTCATCCTCGACCAGAAGAAAATCTTTCAGCGGAGCGTAGCCGTACCCGAGCATTTTGATGTTGTCGCCCTCGTAAACGATGTGCTTGTCGAGCGTGGGGAGGTATCGATCCGTATAATTATAGTGGTCGTATTCCGTCCACGCAAAAGTGTCCTGCGCCGTCAGCGTATTGCTGACCTCAAGGTACAATATGGGAGATTCGTCCGCTGCCGCCGCGTGAGCGTCCACAGCTCCTATCAGCGAAAATGATGCTGTCAAGGACAGTAAAATCGCAGCTGCCCTATTCTTGAATTTGCATATCAACTGCATAATTATTCTCCATTCCGCATTATATAAAGCAATTCGTTTTCCATGCGCTCCATATATGCTGTTTAACTTTTTCAGTACCCATTCAACTGTTCACACATTCGGAAATTAAGGATGACAAAAAAGCGATATGTCAATTAAACGAATATTCAAATGTCATCCTTTTTAATAACCCGCTTATTCTTTATTTTGCCCATAATCAGCATAATAGCCTCGGTAAATACGCTTAACGGAATAATTTGCACAAAAAGCCTAACGAAAAACGCTAAGCATATCCACAAACACACTTCCGATGCTAAGACAATAAGAGAGCGTTTTCTGTACACATGGGATTCATTTTCATCAAAAGGCTTTTGATGATTTTCAACCGGTGACAGCACAAAGCATACCGCTACGCCGATTAAAAATATAATCCCCCAACAGCTTGTCGGCAGTTCCGAAAATTTCAAAATCAGCATCCATATAACCGTTATCATCGTAGAAATAATATAACATTTTTCCGACTAGTCAGAATGGTGACCTCCCGCATAGCTTCTGAGAGGGATATACGTTGCCAATATAAGAACGCTTTCCAATGCCTTGCCGAAAATCACACCGATAATAACCGATGTTACAAAATTCAAAAGCAAAATCAAACCTTGCTGAAAGCCGTATCTGTACAGTTCTCTGTTATCGGGTTGTATTACTTTTTCGTTTTCAAGCCGTTGAGTGATATACTCGGAAAGTTTAACGAACATTAAAACTTTCTCAATTTCTTTGCGTCTTTGGGCAGCTTAGGCTGACCGTTGATCCAAAGACACGCGCTGTTGACGTTCGCCGATGTAACCGACAACGCAAGAGCTGCCAGCACCTTTCCGCATTTTTTTGCGACATTTTTTTTGTTCGACTTCATAGCCGTACCTCCTTGTTTTATTCATTAAAACGCTAAAGTGAAAATGTTTAACTTCCCCCAAAGCGTTTAAAATGTAATTTGATTCATATTTATTATAGCATATTTTTACAAAATTTGACGGGTTATGGTATGAGCTGTATGACTTTTGGGTATGAACGGTAAAATTTTGGCACAAAAAAATGCCGAAACTTCACAGTCTCGGCAAAAAACAAGTAATACTAATTAAATACATATTGTCGTTATATGTTCGATTTCCATATTTCTTTAGTGGAAAATTCTTGTGCTGTTCCAAGATATACATCAATAGCTACTTCTAAATCGTCACCATCATTTATAGGACTAATTGAAAGGCAGCCAATACAGTCATTTAGGTGATTATCAATTGTATCATCATTTGATAAGATACCATTTGCATATTTTGGCTGCCAGTCCCATGGCAGAGTACGGCTTACTTTAAAGAAACGAGCAAAGATATATAATTCTTTGACATTTCGATCGCGTTGAAGTTCATTTAATAAGTAAGTATAGCCGTCATAATCAAAATTGTTATGAACATATTCTGAAATCACTTCATATGTCTCGGTTGTGTTGGTAGGACAGTTGTTAACCAGGAAAGAATAGTTGTAATTAAAATAACCACCCTCATTATAATACACATAGTCAGTGCCTATATTACGAAACTCAACCACCTTGCTTGTATTGAATTTACTAACTGCTAAAAAAATGACAAATAAACAAAAGATTAAAAAACCTATTACCCATAGGAATTTCACTCTAAACTTTTCCATTAAACTCAACCTCTATAATCGAATAGTCAATAAATGGTTTAAAATTACCGGAGAAACCATCATAGTGTTGAAGAATATACCAAGCTCTAAAACCATCCTGAGCGTAATTAAGCCACTTAGTTTTTGGATCAATATCATTATAATCTAGACCAAAATGATCATAAACTGTAAATCTAAGTTTCCCGTTAAAGTTAGTACCATCAAATTGATAATCCGTTATTTCAACGTAATTGCCCCAAGTATCATTAATTAAAATCTTCAGTCTAAAAAGATCATCAAAAATAGGTCGGTTAACTTCTGAGTTCATATACTTAAACACATGATCATCTCCACACCTGTTTTTGTTTGTTTTGTGGTTAAATGTTACAGAACGCAAATCGCCACAGTATTTGGAAAGTTCATCAATTACCAGAGCTTTAACTGCATCAATATAATTTATCATTGAAGGCTCTTCACTAACCAACTTGTTTAGCAAATCATCTTTAAAGTCTTTTCCACCATTAAATGACGCGTTGTAAAATTTAGTAGCCAATCTTGCATATTCACTATAATATCTCCCATCGTGTGCGTAAAACAGAAGTAAATCGTAAAATCTATCTTTTAATTCCTTTTCATCACAAGATTCTATATCTTCTACCATGCGTGTTAATGATTTAGCACGAAAGTCTTCAATACTCATATCATTAGACATCATGTCTTCAGCTATGTTCCCATCCTTATCGTAGCTAGGCAATTTTTGAGTTTGATAGAAAAGCGTTTCGCTCAAAAAAGGAATTAACTTCTCGTAATCATCTTTGTCATCAATTCCATCTCCGTCTGAATCCCTATTCCAAGGATTGGACGTAATAGGAAGAACCTTAATTATTTTAGTAGAGTCGAGCCAAGTGAAGTTGCTCATATCCTGAGGGTAGAATGTTTCCATCCAATCATAATATGTCCAACACTCGTAGACGTTGGAAGAAGGTTTTTTAAGATGAACCCAATCGACCTCCTCATAATCTTTCAACCCATCCATATCATAGTCAGAAAGAGAACCTATGATTATAAGGTTATTTGTATGATTGGCATCTTCATCAAAATATTCTGCCGGAATGGTGTTGAAATCGCTCATTATAACATGCCCGCTGACATCAACACAATTTTTCTTTTTTTCGGGCTCAGGATTAACAACGACGCTATCTACCTTACCTGTAGAGTTATAGATGTGTTGAGTGATTTTGGGGCTAAAGCTATCAAGGTTTGTACCTGCATACCCATCGGTAACAGCAATCAAATTGATAAAGTTGTCGCCCAATTTGGTTCTCGAAGGATCATACAGAATGCTGAAGTTTATATCCTTATCGGTAATATTCTGAATGCCGTTGATAATATCGTCGACAGTCATATCAGCAGACCACTGGCTGTATTCATCAAACACAAGAAAATTGAATTTTGTGGCAGCCGGACGATAACCAAGATTTGCCGCCATTTCCAAAGCCTCTCCGTGGAGACTGTTTTCGGTAGTAGTGGATTGTTCTATTAAGTTCACATAATCATTAAGCGCGGAAAACTGAGAATTTGTAAACCAGCCGCTTTGCACAGGAGTTTTGCTTGCCCAGAACTGAGTTACGCAAATTCTTGCGCTGTCGCACATATCAAAAATCTTTTCGCTTGCGGAGATGATATTTGCCTTTACGTTATCAAAATTTTCCTGCAGATTGTCAGTACAATCCAAAATGAAAACCACATCAACAGGCTTTATCTTCTGCTCATCGGCAGACGCGGACATGGTGTACAATATCGGAAATGAGTCAATGGCAGTAGCTTCGCCATCGCTGATCTCTTCACAGAAAAAGCCTTCGCTGAAATCAAAGATTTCCTCCAATTCTTCCAAGGAGTACCGATGGCTTACATCTTCATTATAGCATATTTCCTCGTCGTAGTCAAGAGAAAGCGTGGAAATTTCGCTTTCATTTTCATACTGATCGGGAACAATATCCATTTCATAGAACCACTGATCCAAATCAACCACAAAGTAATCGCCCAGCTCGTTGGCGCTGACTTTTAATGTGTTTGCTGTATCATCATATTCTACGCTTACGGGATACATGATATTGTATTCCTTGCTGTAATGGAAAACTGCATAGCGATTAAGCCCCGCGAGCTCAATGCTGTCGGGATAGTTTCTTGTGGAATTAACGGTAGTCTGCGGAATTTCAAATTTCAGCACGGCACTGTCAACCTTGAGATTTTCGGCATAGTTAATCTCAAAAACCTTGCCCAGAACCGATGGATTGGTGCTTGTAATATACGAGAATCCGCTCTCGTCAATTGTGGCGGAGTTATTTGCGTAACCGGTCGCATTAATATCCACAGTCAGTTTATAAGCGTTATCTGCGTTTATCGCGTCAAGATCGCTGTTGTCAATGCTCTGTGCAAATATTTCCTCGTTATCGGGCACATCGTTATTATCCGAATCTGTTGATGTAGGATCAAGCCCAAGCGCTATCTCGTCACTGTCACTTATTCCATCACCATCGGTATCCGGATTCAACGGATCGGTTTCATAAACGAATATTTCTTCATAGTCGGTAAGTCCGTCGTAATCCGTATCCTTAAGAGTCAAGTCAGTGCTGTATTCAAGCTCCTGCAGATTGGTCAGACCATCGCCGTCATAATCTTCCTCGCCGTCCTCGATGCCGTTTTCATCCGTATCTTTATAGAGCGGATCGGTGCCGACAAGCATAACCTCAATGAAATCGGAAAGACCATCGCCGTCAGTATCCTGCTTATTGATGTCAGAACCAAAAATATGCTCGTAAAAATCGATCAAGCCGTCACCGTCAGTGTCGGTTTTCTCCATAACGTAGCCATAATCCTCATCTGCAAGCATTTTAATAATGTTAGAGACAAGTACAAAGCCGTCGTCAAGAGTCTGAGCTGCCTTTATGTACAATGCGGAAACAACTCCGTCTATTCCAAAGCCATATTCGTTTTTGTTGGTTGTTCCATACAATTCGTAGTTATCACCATCAAGAGACGTATAGATACTGTATGTACCGCCTTCAACAGTACTGAAAAGATTTACATTT